>JAHZIZ010000216.1 GCA_022601215.1 Bacteroidota bacterium | reverse complement strand
GGCGTTTAGAATTGTTTACGGTCCTAATATTAATCACGCCCTTCTTTTGGAGGAATCGATAGTGATTAATCAGTTGAAGTTATTTCTATCTCTACCCTGCGATCAAATTCATCTCCTTTGCCAGTAGATTGTCTAAAGGCCATTCCAAAATATCGCATACGTCTTTGTGCAATACCTTGTTTAGCTAAATAGTTATGTAGGGCTTGGGCTCTGGCTTCAGACAGGTTGTCTTTACCAGTTCGAAGGTTTTTATGATCCTTATAAGGTTTCATTGGATCACCACAACAAATATGCCCGATGAGTTTAAATTTTACATCAGGATTTTTCTTTAGGTACTTAACTAAGGCATTAAGTGCATCTTTGCTTTCGTCTCTGATTACATCTCTGTTTTCATAAAAGAAAATTCCCTCTAATGTAATTTTGTCTCCTTTTTTCGGGTTTTCCAAATCAATACGAGCAACGGACACTTCGGTTAGTTCTTCAATGGGTGCTTCAATGATTTCTCCTACAATGGCAATATGGTCTCGTTTTAAATGAACAAATACATCTACACGTCTATTGTTGGCGTGCGCGCCTTTTAGCTCTCCAAAACCTTTGGTAGAAATGATCGTAAATGCCCTAAGTTCTTCTTTGACATATTCGGCTCTTTTTCTAGATAACTCAAGATTGTATTCAGTGGCGCCAATGCTGTTTGTGTATCCCTTTATATGAACATCTAAACTATCTTTATTAGGTAGCCTTTTTAAGCTGTCTAAAAGAGTTTGGTGTGCGGCTGTTAGTTGGTGTTGATCGTTGTCGTAATAGAGTGAAAACTTCTTTTCCTGAGCATGGATGGTAAGGAATGTGCAAGTAAATATAACAAGAAGTGCAAGCGATTTCACAGATTGAAATTTATATACCTTAAAAGTACATAAATTTCCTAAGCCAAAATTAACGCTATAATTTTATACCGTTTACGCTATTTGGTTTCTTTACAATAATGCATCGGGGTACTTCTGAAATATGTCTGAAATGTTTATATCGAGCTAGTATTATGCTAACGCTTCTTTAATTCGTCGTAACGCTTCTTTAATGTCTTCTTCGGAAGCTGCATAGCTAATTCGGATGCAACTTGGGTCTCCAAAAGCCTGTCCAGTTACTGTCGCAACATTTGCTTCTTCAAGAAGGTACAAGGCAAAATCTCCAGCATTATCAATAGTTTTACCTCGAAGGGTTTTTCCGAAGTAATAAGAAATATCTGGAAAAACATAAAAAGCACCATCAGGTTCGTTTGCTTTAATTCCAGGGATCTCGGCAAGTAACCCTAAAATAAGAGTCCTTCGTTCTTTGAAGGCGTCAATCATGTATTGTATTTCACTAGGCTGTGCTTGCAAGGCAGCGATAGTAGCTCGCTGTGCAATACAATTAGCACCACTTGTCACTTGTCCTTGCATTTTATTACAGGCCCGTGCGATATATTCAGGTGCTCCTATGTATCCAATTCGCCATCCCGTCATAGAGAATGCTTTTGATACACCATTAACGGTTACCGTACGGTCATACATGTCTGGAAATCCAGCCATAGAGACATGACCTTCGGTGTAGTTAATGTGCTCATATATTTCATCACTAACTACAATGATATTTGGGTGTTTTACTAACACGTCTGCCAATGCTCTTAATTCAGCTTTAGAGTAAACAGATCCGCTTGGATTGCAAGGTGAGCTGTAGATCATCAATTTCGTCTTAGGAGTAATGGCTGCTTCTAACGCTTCGGGGGTCACTTTAAAGTCACTGTTAATCGAAGTAGGGATTTCAACAGGAATACCACCAGCTACTTTACTTATGTCGCTATAACTTACCCAATAAGGCGCTGGCAGCAACACTTCATCCCCTTCATTGAGGAGCACTTGTGCTAAGTTAGCAAGGGACTGCTTAGCTCCAGTAGATACTACAATTTGGCTTGCGGTATAAGTTAGTTTGTTATCTCGCTGAAATTTAGTGATAATGGCCTGCTTTAAATCACCATAGCCATCAACGGGTGTATAGGAGTGATAGTCGTCTTTTACAGCTTGGATCGCGGCATTTTTAACGAAATTAGGTACGGTAAAGTCAGGTTCTCCTAGACTTAAACCAATAATATCTTTTCCTTGTTCTCTTAATTCTCTGGCTTTGGCTGCCATGGCCAAAGTAGCAGAAGTAGCCATTTGGTTGACACGGTTAGATAGTTTTGGATTCATAGTAGCGTTAGGTGGTAAGAGCGGGGTTTGTCCCCATTTGTTTTAGATGTTTAAAATGTGCTATAACTGCCTTACGGGTCGTTTTGTATTCATGGTAAGGTAAGTTAAATTCCTTGGCTGTATTTTTTACAATTTTAGAAATTTTAGTATAATGCACGTGGCTAATATTTGGGAAAATATGGTGCTCTACTTGATGATTTAACCCGCCAGTAAACCAATTCATGATAGGGTTTTTTGTTGAGAAATTTACCGTGGTAAATAATTGATGAATCGCCCAAGTATTTTTCATTGTACCAGAAGGATCCGGTAAATAGGTGTCTGCTTCTTCTACAACATGAGCCAATTGAAATACGACACTGAGAATAAGCCCAGCAACATAATGCATCAGGAAGAATCCAATTAGTATCTTCCACCAAGCAATGTTGAAAAACAGCAATGGAACAACAATCCAAATAACGGCATAAATAACCTTAGCGATAATCAAGGTACTCCATTGTTTTAATGGAGAAGGGAGTTTGCCGTAAGATAGCTTTTGCGCAAGGTATCGTTTGGTTTGTAAAAAGTCCGATGTAATTACCCAATTGATCGTGAGTAATCCATAAAAGAAAATACTATATAGGTGTTGGAATTTGTGCAAAGGATGCCATTTTCCGTGCTTAGAAAAGCGCAGGATTCTACCAGCGTCTAAATCCTCATCATGTCCATGAATATTCGTGTAGGTATGATGTAACACATTATGCTGAACTTGCCAGTTATAGACGTTTCCAGCTAAGATATACATACTTCCTCCCATTATTTTGTTTACCCATTTCTTGGAAGAATAAGCGCCGTGATTGGCATCGTGCATCACGTTCATTCCTACACCAGCCATACCTACACCCATAACGAGAGTGAGTAGCAATTGAGCCCAACCTGGAAGGTCAACATTCATGAGGATGAAATAAGGAGCTAAATACAAGCTAAACATAACGACTGTTTTAAGGTGTAATCGCCAGTTTCCATTTCGTGAAATATTGTTTTCTTTGAAGTAACTATTGACTCTTTTGTTTAGGGTTCTAAAGAACTTTGCAGAGTCTGTTCTTGAGAAGTTGATTTGCGGTGTATTCACGGTTTGTTGTTTTTAATATTGATGTCCTAAAAACGAAAACGCTAAAATACGCATCTTATGCTTAATAGAGTTGCGGGTTTTCTTAAAATTTATGAAAGATATCCTACTTTTGCAATTGATAACTCACTATGGAATTAATAGAAAAATACTTTCCTAACCTTTCAGAAACTCAGCAAGAGCAGTTTAGATTGTTGGAAACATTATACAAGGATTGGAATTTGAAAATTAATGTTGTCTCTAGGAAAGACATTGATGAATTATATATTCGTCACGTGTTACACTCCTTAGGTATTGCAAAAACACAGTCCTTTTTGCCAGGCGCTAAAGTGATGGATGTTGGCACTGGTGGTGGCTTTCCAGGTATTCCTTTGGCTATCCTATTTCCTGAAACACAATTTCATTTAGTAGATAGTATCGGAAAAAAAATAAAGGTGGTAGAGGAAGTTAAAAGTGGTCTGGAACTTGAAAATGTGAAGGTTACAAATGCACGAGTAGAAACAATTAATGATCAATATGATTTTATTGTAAGTCGTGCTGTGGCTCAAATGGAGACCTTTGTACACTGGATTAAGGGAAAGGTGGCTAAAAAGAGCAAGCACGAGCTTAAAAATGGAATTTTATATCTTAAAGGAGGTGATTTAACCGAAGAACTTTCGGCATTTCCAAAGGCGACAGTTTATCCGCTAGCGAATTATTTTGATGAGGATTTTTTCGAAACAAAAACCGTGGTGCACCTCCCTATAAAATTTAGAGGGTAATACTTAGAGATATGGGATCGGAGATTTCTCTGTTTCTGAAATCCTGACCAAGGTTTCAAAAAGACGTTCTATTTGAAGTGGCTTCCAGAGAAAACCATCAAAATACTTTTCGTATTCTTCATTGTTAATGGCAGTTATGTCTGCGGTTAATGCAAAAATTGGAGTTAGTTTATTGGGGTTTTCTTCCGTGCGAATACGCTTGGTTGCATCAAATCCATTGAGCTGAGGCATATGAATATCCATTAATATGAAATCTACTTTTTGCGTTGATGAGATGGTTGTAGCATCCTTGCCATTGGCAACTCGTTTAATTTTCATCCCCCATTTTTCTAGAATTCTTCGCATGACTAGAGCATTAATTTCATTGTCTTCAGCAAGTATGGCTGTTTTCCCAACTAGTTTTTCTGAAGTTTTGTGATTCACTTTAATAGGTGGGCTAGATCGCGCAAGTTTTATATTAAAATAGAAGTTTGATCCTTTCCCTTCAACGCTATCTATATTAATAGTACTACCGTGTAATTCGACCAATTTCTTTACAATGGCTAATCCTAATCCAGTTCCTCCGTCTCTTCTTGTCATTACCGATTTTGGCATATAGAAACTCTCAAATAATCTTGTTTTTTCATTATCTGGAATTCCAACACCCGTGTCAATAATCTTGAAACAAATGGTATCTGTATGCTTATTGGTTTTTTGATTGGCAACTTCGATAGTGACAGATCCTTCCTCAGTGAATTTCACGGCATTGCTAATTAAGTTTCCTAGAATTTGGAATAGTTTTGTTTCGTCAACACTATAATAATTATACACATCGTTTCGAATGTTTAGAACAAGGTCTATACCTTTTTCTCGAGCTAAACCATCGTAGGTTCGATGTATATTACCAAGAAGTTCTTTAAACGCAACTGGGTGTTTGTCCAATTTCATTTTATTGGATTCAAGCTTAGAAAAGTCTAAAATGTCATTGATAATTCTCATTAGATTTTTTGCCGAAAATTGAAGTGAGGTAAGTAATTCTTTTTCGGCGTCGCTCGAACGTTCTTCTAATAACGAGACTATACTTGTAACCGCATTTAGTGGGGTTCTTATCTCATGGCTAACGGCCGATAAAAACTCTTGACGCAGTTGGGCAGATTGTTCAACTTCTTTTTGTTTGATAATTATCTCGGCCTTTTGCTGCTCCATTGTCGCTCGCTGTTCTAACGTTTTCATGCGAGAGATTAACTCATAATTCTCAATGATTTTAAGTGTCTGAGAGTTAATGGCGTTGTCCTTAGCTTCGAGGTACTTTTCTAAGTATGATAATGCTTTCCTTCGTTTTCCTTCTTCTTTGTATATGCTGTAAAGGAGGTAGTTACATTTGTATATAAAGAGGGACAAATGATGGGAGTCACTAAAGGGAATTGCTGACTTCAGGATTGTTTTTGCCTTTTTTACTTTCCCTCTCATCTTCCACATAAGTGCAATTTTATGCAGGGCCATAGCGGTACCCAGATGTTCCTGAAATTTTTTATGAATGTCTAGCGATTGGTATAAATCTTTTTCGGCTTGTTCAAACTGTTGCAGGTGTAGGTGTATTTTTCCTCGACCATCGATAGCGAATGCCAACCCCCTTATGTCACCGGTTTGTTTTTTTATAGCAATGGATCGTTCAATCATTGTAAGCGCTTCATTGACCTCATTCATTTTTAATAAGATTCCGGAAAGCGGATTGTAGGCATTGGATTCTAGGTTTTTATTTTGGACAGAAATTGCGGCTGCTATTGCGCCTTCATATGCCTCTTTCGCGCTATTTAGATCTCCTAAGATTTGGTATACTGCGCCTAGGGATTTTTGAGTTCTGGATTCATTATGGTAATCTTTGTGTTTTTTGTAGATACGAAGACAATCTAACAAATAAACCATACCTAAATGATAGTTGTCTGTCTTGTAATAAACACCGCCCAAATTATATTTGGCATCCGCAATTCCAAGGTCATCATCAAGTTCTTCAAAACAATTGATTGCCTTTTGAGAAAGCTCAACAGAGGTTTGATGCTCACCATTGATCATATAGAATAAAGAGAGTCTACTCAGGCTTTTGCCTGTTAGAGAAAGGTCTTTGAGTTGCTGGCTGGACTCTAGTGCTTCCTTTGCAAGAGCTATACTTTGTGTAAGATCACTTCCACGTAATTCGTATGCCTTGCTTAGTAAGAGTTCAACCCGTAACGTTTGTTCTTGGTCGGGTCTCATTTGTGTTGGGACAACTTCTTTGCATTTCGCCGAGAGCATTTCACTTTCGGCTATTTGCTGGGAGGTTCACTCGTCGCAATTGGCTATTATTTCTCGCTTGCCTCCAATCAAATATAGCTTTTTTTGTGTAAAACGAAATTTCCTACAAAAATAAGGGCTGAATAAATTTTTGAGTAATGCTTCATTCCGTAGAAAAAAGTAGAGTTTTTGTATTACTGCAGCCAAATGTCTGACCTAAATAATCGGGTTGATTTTGTTGAAGCACCTATGCAATCAATATGTCAATTTCGTCAAAATTTCTGGAGTGAAATGATTTCGAAATACCTATAGTAGCCTCTTTTACAGCAAGCCATAATGAGAATGTTAAAAAAAGAAAAGCCTTTCAAAAATAGAACATTTGAAAGGCTTTTACTTATCATCATTGAGGATTATCCTAAAAATGGATATCTGTAATCCGTTGGAGTTACAAAGGTCTCCTTAATCATTCTAGGAGATACCCAACGATATAGGTTAAGTTTACTTCCTGCTTTGTCATTTGTTCCACTCGCTCTTGCACCGCCAAAGGGTTGTTGTCCAACAACTGCTCCTGTTGGTTTGTCATTGACATAGAAGTTTCCAGCTGCATTTTCTAAGATTTTAATCCCTACTTCCAGAGCATAACGATCTTCACTAAACACAGCTCCAGTTAATGCATACTCACTCGTTTCATCAACGGTGTGGAGTGTTTCTTCCCAAGTGTTGTCGTCGAATACATAAATAGTCACTACTGGCCCAAACAGTTCGGTACACATAGTGGTATATTTAGGATCGGACGTCTTAATAACAGTTGGTTCTATAAAATAACCTTTGCTCTTATCATAGCCACCACCAGCAATAATTTCGGCGTTGTTGTCTTTTTTGGCTTGGTCAATAAAACTCGCTAGTTTGTCGAATGACCCTTCATGTATCACCGCAGTGATGTAGTTACTCATATCTTCTGGAGATCCCATTTTGAAGGAAGCCAAGTCGGCTTTTAAATGTTTTTCAACATCATTCCAAATGCTTTTTGAAATGTAACAACGACTTGCTGCACTACATTTCTGTCCTTGGAATTCGAATGCGCCTCTAGCAATTGCTGTGGCCACTTGTTTTGGATTCGAGGATTTATGAGCCACTATGAAATCTTTACCACCCGTTTCACCAACAATTCGAGGATACGTTTTATAGTTGTGAATGTTGGTTCCAATTTTTTGCCAAATATCTTTAAATACATGAGTTGACCCTGTAAAGTGCAAGCCGCTAAAATCTGGACTTGCTAACACGGTATTTGTGATCATAACAGGATCTCCCATAACCATATTGATTACTCCGGCAGGTACTCCAGCTTCCTTAAAGATGTCCAAAATAACTTTAGCGGAGTATACTTGACTATCACTGGGTTTCCAGATAACAACATTCCCCATCAAGGCTGCACTGGCTGGTAGGTTGGCTGCAATAGCTGTAAAATTAAAGGGTGTGATAGCGTAAATGAACCCTTCCAATGGACGATATTCTAAACGATTCCATGCCCCTGATGTAGATTCTGGTTGTTCACTATAAATTTCTGTCATAAACTGTACATTAAAGCGTAAGAAATCGATGAGCTCGCAAGCCGCATCAATTTCTGCTTGGTGTACTGTTTTTGATTGGGCTAACATCGTAGCCGCATTTATTTTAGCGCGATATGGACCTGCGATCAACTCGGCAGCACGCAGAAAAATAGCGGCACGTTGCTCCCACGGCATTTGCGCCCATTTTTTCCTTCCTTCTAATGCGCTAGAAATAGCACTTTCAACATGCTTTTTCTCTGCTTTATGATAGGTTCCTAATATGTGTTGGTGATCATGAGGAGGTGACATTGTAGCAGTATCTCCCGTTTTAATATGTTCTCCGTTTATGTATAAAGGTACATCGACCGTGCTATGATACATTTCTTTATATGTTTTAGCAACGGCATCACGTTCTGGACTCCCAGGTGCATATCCTAATACGGGGTCGTTCACTGCGATAGGTACTTCAAAAAATCCTTTTCCCATGGTAATTTTAGGTTTTTAAATTGAATGGCAAAGGTACAAAAAATGAAATCCCAATCAGATCATTTTTTATTTGCGAGACAGTATTTTTTAAGAATGTCTATTTTTATAACTTCCGAAGAAAATATAAGGTATGTGTACAGTGACTTTTATGCCGCAAACCAATGGTGGATTTATATTGACATCCAATAGAGATGAAGCTCCTAATAGGGAGACATTACCACCAGCTGTATATGAAAATGAGGGGACGAAACTATTATTTCCAAAGGACGCCTTAGCAGGTGGGACTTGGATAGGTTTAAGCAATCGCGAGCGTCTTATATGCCTACTCAATGGTGGCTTTGAGCCACATGAGAGAAAAACTTCCTACCGACTAAGTAGAGGGGTAATCGTAACTGCTTTGTTGGTGGCCGAAAATGCAGAGGCGACGATTAAAGGATTTGATTTTTCAGATATAGAACCTTTTACCATAATAATGCTGGATTGGAAAGGAGGATTGCAGTTGTTTGAGTTGGTCTGGGATGGAAAAGTGTCACACTTTATTGAAAAACCCTTGGAGCCTTGTATCTGGTCGTCTTCCTTATTGTATACTTCCGAAGTTAAGAAACAACGAGAAGATTGGTTTTCAGACTTCCTCTTTAAACAATTACCATCTTCAACGGGGGCCTTGATAAATTTTCATAAAAATGCAGGAATTGGCAATAAGGCAACTAATTTAGTAATGGATAGGGGGTTTGTTCGAACTAAAAGTATTAGTCAGATAGAAAAAAATAACGATCTTGCCACTTTTAGGTACGAAGATTTACAAACTGAAATAATTACAATGCTGTCATTTTGAAAGATACAGGTACTCTTATTGTTCTCGCTTTTCCGGATACTTTTGTCACCATGAGTGAGGAATGGATATGTAAGGTATTACCTCTAGTAGGGCTTGGTACCCGAGAGCATATCAAGGCCGGACATGCCGCTCAGGTGCTTATTAATAATAGCACTGGTGAGGCGTGCTATTTTGATTTTGGCCGTTATGTAACCCCGAAAGGATATGGTAGAGTGCGCGGTGAAAATACAGATGCCGAGTTGCAAATACCCTTCCAAGCGAAGATGTCTGAAGATAGAACTCTTCAAAATCTTGATGAGTTTTTATTATGGTTAGAGGATCACCCCGAAAAAACTCATGGAGAGGGGCGATTATTGGCTTCTGTGTGTACAAGTATCGATTTTTTTAAGGCTGAAGCCTATATAAAAGGCCTTCAGCAGAAGGGAAGTATTCCTTACGGAGCATTCGACAAAACAGGTAGTAATTGTTCCCGCTTTGTAACAGATACCATACTGGCAGCTACTTCGGATGAGAAAATTAAGAAGGCACTTGCTTTTAACAAGAGGTTTACGCCAAGTACTGTAGGAAATGTAGAAAAGTCTGCTTCCATGGGTGCTGTTTTTGAGGTAATTGATGGGGTTATCAAGCAATTTAGCGGAAGTGCTTTTAAAGAAAACCTGACCAATTATTTTGATAAAAAAAAACCAATATGTCTTTATGGAGTAGACGGAGATGGCGTGGATTGCCCTGTAGATTCACAGAAACTTTCTGGTACGGGTAGTAATGCTTGGTTTCAATGTTTAAACGAGGTGAATCTTCCGCCATATCATTTCAGAATAAAACGGTTTAACGATTTTGCTCAGTTAGATTATGACGGGGTGTATGTTTCTGAAGAATTTGATCGGACTAAACCTTTTCAATTTACTTATGATTCGCATTGCGAGTATTGCCATGTGTTACAGGCAGGTAGGAAAATTAAACTGAGGGGAGTTGGTACTTTTGCTGCTTTTAATTCAGCACAAAAGGTGCGTTCAGCTTAAAGAGAGGAATGCCAATTTTTAGTGTCTTATTTGAGCTTACAATGTTATAATGACCTTGCATACTACCAATAGGCGCCATTAACAAGCAGCCACTATTGTAGGTGTGCTTTTCCCTAGGTAGAATAATAGGTTGCCTCCCTATAACCCCTTTTCCTTGTACAATTTCGGTGGTGTTAAGTGCATCTTTTATGAGCCAGTACCTAGATAAAAGCTGTATCTCAGAATCGCTATTGTTCTCGATGGTGACTACATAAGAAAAGGCATACTGTCTTTTCTGATGTCCATAGAATACATCTTCGAAAGCAGTGCTTACAGATACTTTAATTCCTTGTGTTACTAGTTGAACCATATTAATAAAATGCCGCGCTTATGGTAAAAAAGATAGTGGCACTCACCGAGGCGCTTATCAAAAATACCATGTTTAAAAATAAGAATTTTATAATAGTTAACAAACGGTTTTGTTGGTAAAAATTTCGAAGAGCTTTATAATAGTAAAATGGTCCTATGAGCCCGAAAAGTAACCCATTGAAAATTTGAGTACCCAATAGCGTGTCGGGTATAATTGCAATAAGCATTGCAAGAAAAATAAAACTGAAAAGGTGGAAGATAAAAATCATATGTTCCATATACGTGTACTTCTTTTTGGAGTAAATGAGCCAAAAGAATAATGCATAAAGAGGCGTGAAGAAAAATACAAAAAATGGTGTTTTTTCTACAAGGTAGGTTAGGAATTCAGTTGGATTGTCCTTTACTGACTTCATAGTTACGGCTCTTTTGTATCCCCAGATATTCCATTTGTTTATAGGGTGATGGAGGCTATCTAATGCTTGCTTTGGGTTCTCTATTTCCGTAGTATTATGGAAGTCATAATATAAATTTAAGCGAGATGCCCATCTGTTGCCTCTACTCAAAGTTTGTAATGAATCTTCGCTTATGGCCTTATATGAAGGGCCTTCTTCTTTTTTCTTTTTGGCTTTGTCAATCCCCGTTTTTATAAGGCTGTCCAATTCAGATTTTGTCGGATAACCATATTTTTTTGCGTTGGAATCAAATATTTCTTCTTCCTTTGTGAGCGCCGAATCAACTTCGATAGAATCATTTGGAGTGCTAAAAACCCTAACATTATCACCTGTAGGGCCAAAGGAAACTTCTTTTTGATCATTGTCATTGAAATTGAAAACCTTGTTCTCTCCTGTTATGGTAGCGATTAGGCCATTTAGCAGAAAGTATATAATAGATACGCTTAGAAAAAATCGAAAGGGATTGGCATATTTAAGACGTTGCCCTTTTACAAAGTTTCTTGTTATAACTCCAGGCCGAAATAATAGATCCTTTAAGGTGTATCTAAATTTTGAATCGTATGTGATAATACTTCCTAAAAACTCACCTAAGAAATCCGTAAGAGAGAGACTTTTTGTGGTGTTTAGTTGTCCGCAGTACGAGCAGTGCACATCGCTTAAATCGAGTGGTGTTCCGCAATTCAAGCATTTAGCACCACGATATCTAGCCGCTTTGCGTCCTTTGGTTTTAGTAGGGAGATGGTTAGCCATATCGTAAAGTTAATAAACTTCATGACAGCTGCAAGAAGGATTAGTTGTTATTGATGTTGTTGGAGTTGGCTCTTCCATATCCAATAATTCGGTCGAATCGTTCGCCAGGTCCTCTGTAGTATACTAGCACAGTATAATCGTTTTCAGTTTGCCAATAATTACCACTAATTGCTCCGGGATCTATCGTTCCATCTCTATCTACCAAGACATATTGATAGTTGTAAAACCCTTGTTTAAAAAGGCGTGTATTGGTGTAACTATCGCTAGCTTCATCGTATTGCATATAGGTGCTTTCGTCAATAGACCAGTTGTTGAAATTACCGTAAATGTGAATTTCCTTATCTCCTATATCCTCATAATACTGAAGTTTAAAGTGCATGCGAATGTATTCGGCTTCAATATTTGAATTCCGATCATCATTAATTCCGAAGGTGCGAACAACAAAGTTTCCATTGATATCCGGAAAATAGGTGTACGGTCTATCGGTTCTTGCTAAATTGGTATATAGGTAGTGGTCGAAAAGATCATTGAGTTCGATTCTGCGAATACTATTATTAGCACCTCGTGTTTCTTTGCTATCAAAATTTAGATATTCATTTCCTGCCCAAAAGGCAGTTTCTTGATCATAGCGATAAATGAGTTCGCTTCCAATAGTGTATTGTGGTGTAAGGTTTCTAATAGCTGTTTTTAGATTGCTATTTTTTAAGATCAAAGTTTTAACGTTCTTATTAGGATTAATAAGAAGTTTGTTTGGAGAATTAATACTGAATTGAACACTCTGTTTAGTATCTATAAACGAAATGTCTCGAGATCGTTTAATTTCCACAGGAACCGACACTTCTTGTTCCATAATCATGAATTTACGGGTGAATTCCAATTCTCCGTCTTCGTTGAATATACTTAATAAATAATTCCCGCTTTTTTTTATACGTCTAGTTTCACGATTAGGAATTGTTAGGGTATAGTGAGAGTAGAGTTGTAGGGCATTTAAAGAGTTAGTGTATGTTTCAATACGAACATCGTCAAAACCATCTAGGAATTCACCTTTTGAAAGGTCACTTTCACTCCAATCGTAGTTGTGATGCGTTATGGTGTAGTAGTAGTCATCTTCCTCGGCATTAATTGCGTCGAAGGATAATTGTAATCGCTCTCCAAGTCGGATGATAGGTAGCTGACTCTGATCCGAATTTCCCTTAAACTGTATGGTTCGTATGTGGTAAGGTTCAATTTTTTCAATAATTTGTGAGTGGGTAGGTAATAGGAATCCCAAACAAAAAAATAGAGGGCAAAGCTTTTTTAACATACGATGTTTCTGTTTTACGGTAAAGGTAATCAAATTTTATGCCTAAAAAATTTTGGAAAACCTTATGGTTGCCGCATCCTTAAAATTATTATCAATTCGCTATGAAAAGCAGCTTTTAGTTTGTAAATTTGCAATCGCAAAATCCAGGGACTAACTAATTGGGTTTTGTAGAGAACTTTAACACAAATATCCTATGTCCAAAGACATTAAGATTAGAAAAGGTCTTACCATTAATTTAAAAGGCGAAGCGGACAAAACTCTTTCCAAAGCACCGCGTTCAAGAACATTCGCCATAAGACCTCAAGATTTTCACCTTGTGACTCCGAAAATGGTTGTGAAAGAAGGCGCCAAATTACAGGCTGGTGATGTTGTTTTTTTTAACAAAGCCAATGAAACAATGAAATTTGTTTCTCCGGTAAGTGGAACTCTTTCTGAAATTGAACGAGGCGCAAAACGCGTCATCACAAAAATCACTATTGAAGGTGATCAACAAGACGCTTTTAAGGATCACGGAAAGTTAGATCCTAATTCTGCCAGTCCTGAGGCTATTAAAGATTTACTTTTAGCAGCGGGTTGTTGGCCATTCATAAAACAGCGTCCCTACGATGTGATTGCCAATCCAGAAAATACGCCAAAAGCTATTTTCGTTTCTGGTTATACTACGGCACCATTAGCAGCAGATCTTGATTTTACACTTCTTGGTAAGGAAGCGGAGCTTCAAGCTGCGGTTACCGCGTTAAGTAAATTAACCAATGGGAAAGTTCACGTGGGTGTTGGTGCAACTAGCTCGCCATTAGCAGGGCTTTCTGATGTAAGTGTACACAGCGTTAAAGGACCTCACCCAGCGGGTAATGTAGGTACGCTTATTAATAAATTGGATCCAGTAAATAAAGGGGAGACTGTTTGGACAGTTGCGGCACAGGACTTAGTGATCATAGGGGGGCTTTTGCTTACCGGTCATTTTAATGCCGAAAGGGTCATCTCTTTAGGGGGTTCTTCAGTAAAATCTCCAAAATATTATTCCACAAAAATTGGCGCTGAGGTTTCAACTTTCGTATACGATTCGGGTTTGTCTGAAGATAACTCGAGGGTGATAAGTGGTGATGTACTTAGCGGAACTCAAATTTCTCCTAAAGGACATTTGGGTTATTATGATAATGCAGTAAATGTGATTCCAGAAGGAAACGACTACGAATTCTTTGGATGGAACAAGCCGATTTTTAATAAAATTTCTCCTTCAAGAGCCTTGACATTCTCATGGTTATTTCCGAAGAAAAAATTTGATCTTAATACCAATACCAATGGAGAGCATCGTGCTTTTGTGGTAACAGGTAATTACGAAGAAGTATTTCCCTTAGATATGTTTCCATTACAAATGCTGAAGGCGTGTATGGTGAAAGATCTAGACGCCATGGAGGCGCTGGGGATGTATGAAGTTGCTCCAGAAGATTTCTCTGTTACCGAATTTGTTTGTGTCTCTAAGCAGCCGCATCAACAGATTATTAGAGAAGGATTGGACTTAATGTATAAAGAAATAGGATAGTGCTATGGGATTGAAGCAAAATTTACATAAGCTAAAAGAAAAATATAAGGGTAAAAAGATGGCGCCTGCGTTTAACGCGATCCATACTTTTTTATACCTACCTAATGAGATTACCCATAATGGAACTCATGTGAAAGGGGCTGATGATTTAAAGAGAACAATGAACATGGTTATAATGGCCATGGTTCCTTGTCTGATTTTCGGAATTTTTAACGCGGGATACCAGCATCATTTGGAAACAAAAGAGGTGACAAAGGCCCTGAGCTTTTTAAGTGGAGAATTCTGGAATATGATGAATTTCAGTAATGGAGCTTGGAAGATATTACCTATTGTGCTTGTCTCCTACGGGGTAGGGCTTTTGGTTGAATTTATCTTTGCAGTTATTAAAGGACATGAAGTGGAGGAAGGGTATCTAGTAACTGGAATGCTCGTGCCATTAATTGTGCCCGTTGATATACCATTGTGGATGTTAACCGTGGCAGTCGTTTTTGGTGTTGTTATTGGTAAAGAGGTGTTCGGAGGTACGGGAATGAATATTTTAAATCCTGCACTCACCATTCGCGCGTTTTTATTCTTTGCCTATCCAACATGGATGAGTGGTGATAAGGTTTGGGTGACAGAAGCAGTTGATAGAGTAGGACAGCCGGACGCTATTTCAGGAGAAACTATCTTAGGGAGTTTAGCGCAAAATAAGGCTTACGCTTTTGATATGTGGGATCAGTTCTGGGGCTTTATTCCCGGATCTGTAGGTGAAACATCTACTTTCCTAATTTTAATAGGTGCATTGATATTGGTCTTAAGTAAGATAGGGAGTTGGAGAATCATGTTATCTGCTATTGCAGGGGCGTTGGTAATGGGACTTATCTTTAATGGTGTTGTTTCTCAAGGATGGATTGATGAAGGAAGTAAATTCTTTAGTTTAATGAGTACTGAGTTTTGGAATCACCTATTAATCGGTGGTCTAGCCTTTGGTATTGTGTATATGGCAACCGATCCAGTTACCGCGTCTCAAACTAATAAAGGGAAATGGATTTACGGATTCTTAATTGGATTTATTTCCGTGATTATTCGTGTATTTAATCCTGCCTATCCAGAAGGAGTAATGTTGGCAATTCTATTGATGAATGTGCTAGCACCTACTATAGATCACTATGTGGTGGCGGGGAACATTAAAAGAAGAGCGAAACGTCTAAAAGTTAAAACAGCTTAAGTATGGCAATTAATAAAGACTCTAACGTATATACAATCATCTTTGCAGTTGTGATGGTGGTTGTGGTAGGAACACTTTTGGCAGGATTTGCTAGTGTGTTAAAGCCAAATATTAAGGCAAATGAACGATACGAAAAGCAGCAGAATATTCTGTATGCAATGGGAATTAGTGAGAACCAAGGGGCAGGTGATGTAGCTTTTATTCCTACAGATCGTGTTGAATCGGAGTTTGCTAAGTATATCACCAAGCAGTTAGTTATAGAGGGAGATAAAATTACTGAAAATGATCAGGCGTATTTAATCGATATCAAGAAGGAAGCTACCAAAGCTAAAAAAGATGGATATGTTCGCAAGTTGCCATTGTTTGTTGGACAAAAAGATGGTAAAGAATTGTATGTTATGCCTGTGAGAGGAAAAGGACTTTGGGATGCTATATGGGGCTTTGTGGCTGTAGATAAAAACATGATTGTTCAAGGAGTTTTCTTTGATCACAAGGGAGAAACTCCAGGATTGGGTGCTGAGATTAAGCAACGCTATTTTATGGATGATTTTGCGGGAGAGCAAATATTAGACGGTGCTGCCTTTAAAGGTATTAAAGTGGCCAAAGGAAATAACGATCCAAAGAATGAGATCAAAGACGACTTCGAAGTTGATGCAATTGCAGGAGCTACCATTACAGGTGATGGCGTGAGCGCAATGTTGAAAAAGGATGTTGCGATGTATGTATCATACTTCAAAAATTTATAAAATAGAAGAACATGGGACTTTTATCAAAAAAAGACACAAAACTTATTTTAGATCCTTTAGCGGACGATAATCCAATTACAATTCAAGTATTAGGAATTTGTTCAGCTTTGGCGATTACTGCGCAATTGAAGCCGTCAATCGTAATGGCGATCTCAGTAATTTTTGTATTGGGAATAGGAAATGTTGTAATCTCTTTAATGAGAAATATCATTCCTTCAAAAATAAGAATCATTGTACAGCTTATTGTAGTTGCCACCTTAGTGATTATCGTAGATCAGGTTTTGAAGGCATTCGCTTACGAGTTGAGTAAAGAGCTTTCGGTATTTATCGGTCTAATTATAACCAATTGTATTATAATGGGGCGTTTCGAAGCCTTTGCCTTAGGGAACGGTCCTTGGCGATCTTTCCTAGATGGCGTTGGAAATGCTCTTGGGTATGGCGTTATTCTAATCATAGTTGGATTCTTTAGAGAGTTACTAGGATCTGGGACATTATTCGGTTTTAAAGTACTTGGAGATTCAGTTGAAAAAACAGGCTTGTATGCAATTGGATATGAAAATAATGGGTTCATGGTATTACCTCCAATGGCATTAATTGTTGTAGGAATTATTATTTGGATCCAACGTAGTAGAAACAAGGCATTAATTGAAGAGAACTAGGCTGCTAGTCAACTATAAAATTTAGAAAATATGTTAGAGCATATAGAATTATTTTTCAAATCAATTTTCGTAGATAACATGGTGTTTGCATACTTCTTAGGTATGTGTTCTTACCTAGCAGTATCTAAGAAAGTGAGTACTGCCGTCGGACTTGGAGCAGCTGTAATTTTCGTACTAATGGTAACGGTACCTTTAAACTGGTTTTTGGATCAGTATATTTTACAGGAAGGCGCTTTGGCGTGGTTAGATGGAAATAGAGAAACACCCGAGTTGAGTAAGTATGCAGATTACGACTTGAGCTTCTTATCCTTCATACTATTTATAGCTACGATCGCAACGATGGTGCAATTAGTTGAAATCATTGTAGAGAAGTTTTCTCCATCCTTATATAATTCGCTGGGTATCTTCTTACCGCTTATTGCTGTGAATTGTGCCATTCTTGGTGGCTCATTGTTCATGCAGTCTAGAGAGATTGAAACAGCTGGATTGGCACTTAATTATGGGATTAGTTCAGGAATTGGATGGTTTATAGCGATTGTTGCCATAGCGGCTATTAGAGAAAAGATACGATATAGTAATGTTCCTGCTCCATTACGTGGTTTAGGAATCACCTTTATCATCACTGGCCTAATGGCGAGTGGATTTATGAGCTTTGGAGGAATGTTAACGGGAGGAGATGAAGAAACTACAAAAACAGATGCTGTAAAAACAGTAGAAACACCTGTAGAGGAAAATAAAATAGAATCAGATAATGAAACTGCGCAGGTTGTAGTTTCAGAAAACAATTAATACATATGATTTTAGCGAGCACATTAGGAGTAGTTATTGCGACGGTAGTTGCATTCTTAGTACTGACGTTACTATTAGTAGCCCTGTTATTATTTACGAAACAAAAACTATCTCCATCGGGACCGGTGACTATTACCATAAACGATGAAAAAACTATTGAGGTGGCAAGTGGAGGTACGTTGTTGTCGACACTCGGGGAAAACAAAATTTTCTTACCATCCGCATGCGGAGGAGGTGGGACTTGTATCCAATGTGAGTGTCATGTATTAGAAGGTGGTGGAGAAGCGCTGCCAACTGAAACACCTCATTTTAGTAGAAAAGAACTGAAGGATGGAGCACGATTATCTTGTCAGGTAAAAGTAAAGCAGGATATGAACATTCATATTCCTGAAGAGGTATTTGGAATCAAAAAATGGGATGCTACCGTAGTGAGAAACTACAATGTTGCCTCATTTATTAAGGAGTTTGTAGTTGAGATTCCTGAGGATATGAACTATAAAGCAGGTGGATATATTCAGATTGAAATTCCTGAATGTGAAGTGAACTATAGCGATATGGACATCACGGCGCACCCAGAAGAACATGAGACACCAGATAAGTTTCAAGCGGAGTGGGATAAGTTTGGTCTTTGGCCGCTAACCATGAAGAATACTGAAATAGTAGAAAGAGCATACTCGATGGCTTCTTACCCTGCAGAAGGGCGTGAAATCATGTTAAACGTACGTATTGCTACCCCACCATGGGATCGATCTAAAAATCAATGGATGGATGTGAATCCTGGAATTGCTTCTTCTTACATATTTAATTTGAAAAAGGGAGATAAGTGTGTTATTTCGGGACCTTATGGAGAGTTCTTTATCAATCCTTCAGAAAGTGAGATGTTATATGTAGGTGGGGGAGCCGGAATGGCGCCAATGCGTTCGCATTTATACCACTTGTTCAACACTCTTAAAACAGGACGTACTGTTACTTATTGGTATGGTGGGCGTTCAAAAAGAGAATTGTTCTACATTGAGCATTTCAGAAAATTAGAGAGAGAATTTCCTAACTTCAAATTCTATATGGCCTTATCTGAACCTCTTCCAGAAGATAATTGGAAGGTTAAAGATGGCATCCATGGGGATGGAGATGGGTTTGTAGGGTTTATTCACCAGGTAGTGATTGATAACTACTTAAATCTTCACGATGCACCGGAGGATATTGAATTGTATTTCTGTGGACCTCCGTTGATGAACCAGGCCGTTCAAAAAATGGGTGAAGATTTCGGAATTCCAGATGAAAATATTCGTTTCGATGACTTTGGAGGATAATATTCATTCTAAGAATAAAAAAAGCCGACCTGATTAGGGTTGGCTTTTTTTTTATTCAGCAACCAATACCTTGTATTTTATCGATTAAATTTGTTTTTAATCGATAAAATGTTATTTTTGGAAATTACGACATTATACTACTAATAAAAAGGACTGCGATGCTTATGGAAATGAATAACCTTACTTACTTCAATGGTGCCAAAATGAAAAGTTTTATACTACTCTTAATTTTTGGATTAACGCTAACTACACACGTCAATGCTCAGTTTAGAGCGCAAGTTGAAAACAACAAACCAAATCAAAAAGTTTCAATTGAGAAACTAGTTGAGAACGGTGTTGAAAATGAAAAGGATTTTGTGGTGACTGCACAACATACGAGCAGAACGAGTGGAATACATCACATGTACATCCGTCAGGCTATAAATGGTCTCGGAATCATCGGTACGGAATCCAGTATACATAGAGATGCCAACGGTAATCTTGTTCAAGTACATAATAACTTTGTGTCGGGCATTGAGTCTTCAGTACGATCAAATTCTCCAAGTATCTCTGCAGAGCAGGCTATACAGTCTGTATCACAGCAGATGGGTTATACGTTAGACGGTCTTAGTGAATTAGAAAATAGGAGTACGACGAATCGAGAGGCTGTCTTTAATAAGGCTGGTATTTCTGTTTCAAATATTCCAGTAAGGCTGGCATATTATTATGAAGAAACGGTTGGTACAACTATGGTATGGCAACTCTCTGTTGAAGAGATAGATTCGGCAGATTGGTGGGAATTCCTTGTAAATGCTAATACGGGAGCTATTATTGGTCAGTTAAATTATACGGTATCATGTATTAATGAAGAAAATCATACGCACGAACATGAAGAATTAGATCATGAATTAGGTGAAGAACAACTATTTTATACGGTAGAAAATAATCCTGCACTATTAGTGGGGAGTTATAATGTTATTGCGATGCCTGATGAATCGCCTCAACATGGAACTTTAGGAAGACAAGTTGTTGTTGATCCTGACAATGCTGTTGCATCACCTTTTGGCTGGCATGATACTAATGGAGTGGCTGGTGCAGAGTCTAATTATACGATTGGAAATAATACAGATGCTTATGATGATAGAACAAGTACTACTTCTGGTACGGGTTCTGGAACCGATGCGGAGCGTGCTTTTGGAGGTGCAAGTTTAATATTTGATGATCCTTTTAATACTGATGTCACTGCCTCTGGAACAGATGGTAGTATAGATGCCGCGGTAACTAATTTATTTTATTGGGCCAATGTTATACACGATGTAACTTATTTGTATGGTTTTGACGAGGCCTCTGGGAATTTTCAGGTAAATAATTATGGTAATGGTGGGATAGGAAATGACTCGGTTCGGTCAGAAGCACAAGATGGTTCTGGAACCTGCAACGCTAACTTTTCAACTCCTACAGATGGAGGTCGTGGACGAATGCAAATGTATGTGTGCGGTACACGAGATGGTGATTTTGATAATGGAGTAATAGCTCATGAGTATGGGCATGGAATATCAACAAGATTGACCGGAGGAGCGGGAACATCATCATGTTTAAATAATCAAGAACAGCAAGGTGAAGGATGGAGTGACTATTATGGTTTAATGCTTACTATGGAAGCGGGAGATGCCCGAACGGATTCTAGAGGAATTGGAACATGGTTGGTAGGTCAAGCTGCGAATGGACCTGGAATTCGAACCTTTCCATATAGCACTAATTTTGCTGTAAACTCTCACACCTACAATTCTATTAATGTTGAAGTAGCTCCACACGGAGTTGGATCTGTTTGGTGTGCTATGTTATGGGAACTAACATGGGATTTAATCGATGAGTATGGTTTTGATACTGATTTTTACAACGGAACAGGAGGAAATAATATTTCTATGAATTTGGTAACAGAAGGTTTAAAACTTCAACCTTGTAGTCCTGGCTTCGTAGACAGTAGAGATGCTATTATTGCTGCTGACGCTGCATTGTATGGTGGCGTTAATGAATGTTTAATTTGGGAAGCTTTTGCTAGAAGAGGATTAGGATTTAGCGCTTCACAAGGTTCTTCAGGAAGTAAGTCGGATGGTACAGAAGCTTTTGATCTTCCTCCAGGAGTTGGTACGCCAACACTTGAGACGATTAACTCAGTGTGTATAACTAGTGGAGTACAGACTGGATTAGGCGGTGGAACCCCAACTGGAGGTGTATATAGTGGTACAGGAGTAACTGACGATGGAAATGGTACAAGCTATACTTTCGATCCTGTTGTGGCTGGAGTTGGTTCCACTATAATAACTTATACTATAACGAGCTTATGCTCTGGAGGTTCAGAGTCTGATACAGATACGATTGATGTGGGTAGTAGTACATTGGCAATTACTTGTCCAGATGATATTACTACTTGCTACCCAGATATTGATTATGAATTCCCAAGACCAAGTGATGGTTGTTTTGCAAGAAGTAGTAATCGAATATCACAAAACAATGTAGAGACTATCAATAATGGTATTGACTGTGCAGGAGATACCTCGGGTCACCTTCGTAGATTCAATTTAACGACAGAAGGAGTGGTAAGAGATTATCTTATTACTGGTATAGACGTTGCAATTAATTCAACTACAGGTGCTAATATTACAACGAATATCTATTTAGATAATACCATTGATAATGCAATAACAACGTATACAGTGCCTATTTCTAGTACTGTGACTCCATACGCGACCGCTACAAGCGCAGTCCCTGCTGGAACTGGATTTGTGCATACTGTTCCTTTCGATGTGTTTTTACCTGCGGGCACTGCATTTACTGTTGAGGTGATTTCACCAGCTTCTCAAGATTTTATGATAGGTTATTATGATTCGGGGGTACTCAACACACCAGATGCGACGGCAACGGCATATACAAGTTGTACTGGAGGCTTAGCGTATTCAGACTTAGTTGCCTTTAACTTGGCTTCAAATGCATTACTTATCCAGGTACAAGGAACTGAAAGTACTAGTTTGACCACTACTCAAACTTCTGGTCTACCACCAGGAGAAATATACCCTTTAGGAACCACTGTGAATACATTTGAAACCACGGACGGAACAAATACAGTAAATTGTTCGTTTGATGTGAACGTGTTAGGTAATTCCGTTACTCAATATACAGGTGGAGCATGGACTAATGGTGCCCCAACTACTACTGCAGTTGCCATATTTAATGATGCTTATGATACATCTGCCGGCGGAAATAGTAGTATTGATGCCTGTCTATGTGAAATAAATTCAACGGGAGATCTTACAGTGGGTGCTGGAGATTACCTAAATGTTCAAACAGATATTGTTGTCAATACAGGAGGTCTGCTTACCGTTGAACATACCGGTAGTGTTGTTCAAATTGAAGAAAATGCGGTTGCTACTAACAATGGAACGATCAATGTTGAGTTAAGCACTCCTTTATTAGACGAGCGTGATTTTATGGTCATGGGAAGTCCAATGACAGTAGAGACACGTACAGGGGTTTACAATGATGCACATATTGTGCTCAATTTAAATCCGGC
>JAHZIZ010000215.1 GCA_022601215.1 Bacteroidota bacterium | reverse complement strand
GAAGTTATTCATTCTTCTCTATCTAATCTTTTTGCCGATAATTACAACTATCAAATAAGTGACGGGGTTGAAGCATCTGTCCATGCAATTCCAGTACTAATAAATGAATATTCGGAAGAAACAGAAGATTATATTTCAATCATGGTTTCGGCTCTTTTGGATGAAACATCTATCGGAGCTTATAAAAGAATATGTGATTACGTCATTGAATCAATTCACAAATCAAAATTGTGGGAACAAAATCCAAAAATTGCTCAATCAATTTTATTTGGATATATAAAACTCCAACCTATTTACAAAAATATTATTGCGGAAATAAGGAAAAAACAAGGTTGGGGTAGAATTTCTAAAAGTTCGATTTTAGAAGAATTAGAAAAGACAAATGCTGATTTTACTTTTGAGAATATATCATTTGATATAAACGATATCTCTTCACTTGACATTCATGGTTTGGAAATAGTTCTCCAATTAATTCCTTCCAACACAAAAGATAAAACTCACTTAGATATCTATTCTAAATCTTTGTCCTTTTTGGCAACACAGTTGCTCAAAGATAGAAGAAGTTACAAAAAAGATTCGGGAGATGATTCCAACATTTATTCTTTACGGTTACATATTTTCAAGAGGTTTGCTTATTTCATTTTAGAAAGAGATAAAAGCGAAATTGACATATATCTTAAACCATTTGCTGATTCGTTTTCTTCAACAGAAGAAACAGCTTCATTTATTGAAAAATTAGTAAGTGCAGAAGATTACATAAACAAGTATGAACAATTTTGGTACATATGGAACTATCTATATCCGAAAATAAAAGAACTATGTTCAAATCCACATGGCCATTTAAAAGAAATTATAATAAATTACTTGTTCGCATGGCGTTGGTGGCGTGAAGGGGTTGAAGAGTGGCGTAGCTTAAAAAAGGAAAATTTATCACTTTATACAAACGCTTCAAAAGAAATAGGGAACATTCCCGCGGTATTGTATTCTGTTGTCAACGTTTTAAATTCAATTGGGTCAAACTTTAAAGATGAAGGTATTGATTGGATTTATATAATTGTGTCAAACAATAAATCATTAAATCTTGAAGATTTAGAATCAAACACTCTATACTACTTGGAAAAGTTTTTAAGAAAATTTGTTTTCATCAACAGACAAAAAATAAAAGAAGAAATAAGATTGAAAAACAAAATAATCCCAATATTTGATTTTATGATTGAACGAGGTTCTATACATGGTTATTTATTACGAGAAAGTATTCTGTAATGAAAAAATTGTATTGACAAAATGAAAAACGAAACGACAAACAAGAAACACCTGCTGCCAACAATATATAAAAATAATAGCCGAGACAGCAGTAAATTCAAGGGTTGTAGCCCGATTCAACTTTTCTGTAACCTGACAGATTTGAAGCCCGCAATCCGCTACTATTTTTATACTAACCGTTGTAGCAAGCTACCTATTTTCATAAAGGAGATTAATTTTGCATAGACAATATAAAACAATCATACATGAAAGAGTAGATTTAGCCCGTCGAAAAGAAAATAATACCGTAATCGGAAAAATGAAATCTGGATGGGCAGTATTAGGTGATGATCAAAGATTAAAAGGATATTCTTTATTACTACGAGACCCGATTGTTGATAATCTAAACGCTATTAGTATTGCAGAAAGGTTACAATTTTTATCTGATATGACAGTACTTGGTGATGCAATAATGGAAGTTTTAAATCCATCAATAATTAATTATTCAATACTTGGGAATACTGATAGAGCATTACATGCACATATACATCCAAGATATGACAATGAATTACCTGAAAAAAGAAAAACAATTCCTTTTATTTATCACGTAGAAAAAATGCCATACATACGCTTTGATTACGATAAAGATAAAGAATTAATAGATAAAATTAGACAAAAGCTTATTAATAAAGACGGGTTAACAGAATGAAAATAGGTAGCCATCGTATAATTGCAAGAAAATATTGGAAGAGCTACCCTCCGATTTAGGACCTCATCCTGTAAAACGGAGTTTTGGAAAATGACCAAAAAAGAACTTGAAGATTATCTCTGGGGCGCAGCAAACATTCTTCGTGGAATGATTGATGCCGCCGATTTTAAACAATACATTTTTCCGCTTTTATTCTTCAAGCGCATCAGTGATGTATGGGATGAAGAGTATAAAACTGCTCTGGCAGAAAGTAATAATGACCTAGACTATGCATTATTTCAGGAGAATCATCGTTTTCAGATTCCCCAAGGTTGCCATTGGGATGATATTCGCAAAAAGACCGTAGATGTAGGCGCAGCCCTTCAAAAAGCAATCAACGGTATTGAAAGAGCGAATTTTGACATGCTCCACGATGTTTTCGGTGATGCCCAATGGACAAATAAACGCCGAATGAGCGATGAAAAAATGCTCAACCTGATTGAGCATTTCAGCCGGATGGATTTAACGGTTAGCAATGTTCCCCACGACATCATGGGTGAAGGATATGAATACCTTATAAAGAAATTTGCCGATGACAGCGGTCATACTGCCGCCGAGTTTTATACCAACCGCACTGTTGTAAAACTGATGACCCAGATTACCGATCCGCAAAGCGGAGAAAGCATTTATGACCCGACCTGCGGAAGCGGTGGAATTCTTCTCTCAAGCACACTTCATGTAAAAGAGCAAAAGAAAGAATACCGGACACTCAAACTCTACGGGCAGGAACTCAACCTCATTACCTCGGCAATCGCTCGTATCAATATGTTTATGCATAATGTAGATGAATTTCTGATTGTGCAAGGCGATACGTTGGAAAGTCCGCAGATCCTTGAAGATGACGAGCTGAAAAAGTTTGATGTGATTATGGCAAATCCGCCGTACAGCGTTAAACGTTGGAATCAGCAAAAGTGGATGAATGACCCTTTCGGCAGAAATATCTGGGGAACTCCGCCCCAGGGATGTGCTGACTACGCCTTTCAACAACATATTATGAAAAGCCTTAACCCTGAAACCGGCCGAAGTGTGGTTCTCTGGCCGCATGGCGTTTTATTTCGGGACGTAGAAAGCGCTATCCGCAAGAAAATGATTGAAGAAGATTATGTTGATGCGGTGATCGGGCTTGGAAAAAACCTTTTCTATAACAGCAGTATGGAAAGTTGCTTGTTGGTGTGCAGAATGAAAAAGCCAAAGGAGAGAAAAGGCAAAATCATTTTTATTGATGCCAAAGAAGAATTGAGAATTGAACGCACCAATGCCTGGCTTGAAACTCAGCATATTAAGAAAATTAGTGATGCTTATTGGAAGTTCAAAGATGTTGTAGGTTTTGCCAAAGTGATGGGCAATAAGGAAGTGTTGGAAAATAACGGGAATTTAAGTTTGCAATTGTATGTGAAGCAAGTTTCAAATGGGATTGAACATAACACCGAAGAATTGATTGCGGATATCAAAAAAGGACAAAAACAAATCAACGAGTCCATCGAAAATCTTTTTACTCAACTGAAAGATATTGGGATTGAAGTATGAAGTTGAGAAAGGATAAATGGAAGGTCGTCAAACTGGAGGATGTTTGTAATATTGACCCTTCAAAAAAAGAAATCTCCGATGTACCAAACGAAACATTGGTTTCATTTGCAGAAATGGCTGATTTGAATATTGGAAAGGCGAGTTTTAATTATTCGAAAACAAACAAGATCAGTGAACTAAAAAAAGGCGGTTTAAGCTTTTTCAAAGAAAATGATGTTTTGCTGGCAAAAATGACACCATGTTTTGAAAATGGTAAAAGGGGATTAGCAGCCGGTTGTAAAAATGGTATAGGTTTCGGGTCAACAGAATTTTTTGTTTTGCGGGGCGTAAAAATAGTCCCTTATTTACTCTATTCAATTATTTCCAGTGATTCTTTTATTAGCAGCGGTAAATTGATGATGATTGGAACAACTGG
>JAHZIZ010000214.1 GCA_022601215.1 Bacteroidota bacterium | reverse complement strand
CATTATGATAGGTCAAAACAGCGATTTATCGTGTGTTACGGAAGAAGACTTCACCGCAAATCCAGCAAGCCCTTACAGTGCATCGGTGGACCTAAGTCTCTTCCCAGACCCTGTTGTCTATAATGTTTACTTTTGGGGTATCAATCGTGCAGATGGAACTAGCGGAGAACCGCTCACTGATGAGCGAGCTTTACAGGCCGTAGCCAACCTAAACACCACCTTTAATGAATTTAATATTTTCTTTAAATATCGAGGACAAAGTTCTTTTAATTCAGGTGATCACTATGCTTTGGAAACCCCATCCGAATTTACAACCCTTGTAAATTATGCCAAAAACAATGGATACCATGACCCCAAAGCATTCAATATTTATGTTTTTGGAGCGGGATCTTTTGGAGGAGTAGCCTATTACAATCGCACAGTATGTGCCGTAAAACGTACTGGACTTCTCGGATCTACATTAGTGCATGAAGTGGCTCACAACCTCCATATTAAACATACTCGCTCTGGAGCAGGCACTCAAAATTGCGAACACGTAGAGAGAAATCCATTTAACATTGCTTTTAATGCTGACACCCATGGAGATCAAGTAGTAGACACAGCAGCAGTTCCTCCTACGCTGTACGATGATAGCTGCGCTTGTTACCCAAGTATAGACGACAACTGCAATTATGTTCCTGTCGGAATTCAGACGGACTGCATTGGCACTGCTTATGATATCTCACAAGACGATTTAAGAAATGCAATGTCAAATGCATATGACTGTCAAGACTTATTATTTACACCTGGTCAAGGAGTAAGAATGCGAGAGGCTCTCAACTTTGATACTCATGGCGAATTTGATCTCGCCGAGGCAACTGTATCTGAATTATTCATCCCTTATCAAGGTACATATACTGTCAACCCGGGTTCCATTGACCCCCCTTTATTTCAACCAGGATTTGATTATCAGTTCGTAGAGTGTTGTTGCGATTACCCTGTACCCTCTCAATATGATGATACTTCTTTCAGTTTTACCGGAACTTCATTACTAACAATAGATAAGTTTGAAACGAACTTTCAAACGATCACGCATCCTAACCATAGCGCTATTAGGATTCTTCAATTAGAAGATAACAGTGGGCCCCTTTTTCAACCCAGAAAATGTTATGATAATAATGAAGGCTTAGATGTAATCTCAGGAAAAGTATATTACTTCAAAGACAATATGTTAAATATGAATGTTTTAATTGACGACTTGTCCAGAGAAGAAATCAATGACCCTAATCTAGTTTCAAACTTAGCGCCAGGTTTATATAAAATAGAAAAACAGTACAAAGACGGAACAAAGAATGAAACGGTAATTTATAAGAATAAATAACGGGTAAATCAACAACAAAATAGCGGCTCGATTGAGCCGCTATTTTCATTTAATTTTTCACATCTAATACATCTCGTAGTGCATTTCCCATAAGCATAAAAGCCGTGACCAAACTCATAATGGCTAGCCCTGGAATAATGGCGAGATATGGTTTACCTAAAATGATGTAAGCGTAATGATCTTTAATAATTCCTCCCCAACTTGGCATAGGTGGTTGCGCTCCAATACCTAGAAAACTCAATCCGCTTTCTATTAATATAGCGCCGGCAAAATTAGCCGCAGAAATAATAATTACAGGAGCCAAACTATTGGGCAATATATGTTGTGTAATAATACGCCAATTAGAGAACCCTAATGCTTTCGCCGCGGTTACATATTGCATTTGTTTAACCCCCATTACTTGCCCTCTAACTACTCTCGCCACCTCGACCCACATGGTGAGCCCAACAGCGATAAACACCTGCCAAAAGCCCTTTCCTAACGCCAATGTAATTGCTATAACTAAAAGCAAGGTTGGAATAGACCAAGTCACATTAATGAGCCACATAATTGCTGCATCAATCTTTCCACCATAAAACCCGGCAATAGCTCCCAAAGAAACTCCAATGAGTAGGGAAATAAATACCGCTACAAAACCTATGGCAAGTGACACTCTAATTCCAATGAGCATTCTGCTTAACAAGTCTCGACCATATTTATCGGTACCTAAGACAAACTTCTTCTTCAAAACATATGTTGACGCAATCTGTGTTGCGGTTGTTAACTTAGGAAAAACACTTAGCGGATAGCTCTTCACTATTCCTTCTGTACCGTCTGCAGTGTACTCAATTACATCAATCCCAGTTTCGGTAATCGTATAATTTGATATAGGGATTTCTGATGCGGTAGTCTCCTTTCCGAAGAAAAAAACACTCAACCCATTTTGGGTGATTTCTGTAGAGGGTATGTGAAGCATCTCCACTTCAAATCCAGGTGATTTTGAATGAATAGACAAATGCATCTGATTGGCGTTCTTAGAATTGTCGGGCGCTATCGCATAGGCAAATATTGCCACAAGCGTCGCTAACACTAAAAACGCTAAACTAAAAACGCCCCAAAAGTTTTTCTTAAACTTTTGGAGCGCTAGTGTACGTAATGAGGTTGATGCTTTCACCTCGTAAATGTAGCTATTTTTAATTTTTAATCTTAGCTACTTTACCACTTCGTATGTTATTCAATTTTAAATCTTGTAAAACATTCACAGCTTCTTCCACATAGATATCTTTAGCTAAGCTCTTATGCCATCTCTTTCTCTTTTCACGCAATGTAGTATCTTGTTTCATTTGAGTCACTTCATTGGGCAATGAACGATATGAAAGTTTATTATCATATTCGCCAATAGCATCAAACTTCTCAGTTTCCTTTTTTCTTCTTTCTATTTCCCCTAGATACTTATCAAAGTTTAGTTGAACAATATTTTCTTCTCGACTCTTTTTGATCCACTGTGCGTTCTGCTCAATCAATTGCAATTGTTGGCTTTTGGCCATTCTCGCTTTACTTCTTGAGATCGTTCCTTGATAATCTATATATCCATCCCAAACATCATAATCGGCTGGCGAAATTTTATCATATGGTAATGGATTATCGTAATCACGCTCCCCAATATCAATATAGCTATAGCGATCTGGCATCACTACATCACTTTTTACTCCTTCCAACTGTGTTGATCCTCCATTGACACGATAGAATTTTTGAGTGGTTAACTTTAAAGCTCCCATATCTCCCATATCATTTTTACGCAACCATTGATTTAAGTCAACCATATTTTGAACAGTTCCTTTTCCATAAGACTGCTCACTTCCTAAAATAATTCCACGTTTGTAATCCTGCATAGCTGCAGCCAAAATCTCTGAAGCAGAAGCCGATAACTCATTGACTAAAATAACCAATGGTCCATCCCATGAAATAGCACTATTCTTATCTTCCAAAACTTCTTTTCTTTCACCACCAGAAGCTACCTGAACTACAGGTCCTTTTTTAATAAAAAGACCCGCGATATCCACTGCTGTTTTTAACGACCCACCTCCGTTACCACGAAGATCAAGCACTAAGCCTTCAACACCTTGTTCTTTTAGACTTTCTATTTCCCTCTTCACATCACTTGCTGCATTACGCTCTCCATAATCTTTCATGTCAAAATAAAAAGCAGGCAAATTAATCAACCCATATCTTTTATCTTCTTTATCAATGATGGTAGACTTTGCATACGTTTCTTCTAGCTCAACAACATCCCTAGTGATGGTCTCTTCTTCAATAGCTCCATCGACACGTTTTACTGTCAATGTCACTTTAGTTCCTTTAGGTCCCTTAATAAGTTTTACTGCATCATCTACCCGCATCCCTACAATGCTAACAGCTTCGTCCTCGTCTTCTTGCTGTACTTTCATAAGTAAATCTCCAACTTCTAAATGCTCTCCTCTCCATACTGGACCTCCGCTAATTACTTCAACCACTTTTATATAATCGTTTTTCTTCTGTAGGCGAGCTCCAATACCTTCTAATTTCCCACTCATTCGCAAGTCGAAACGATCTCTATCTGGGGGAGCAAAGTAATTTGTATGCGGATCAAATTCGGCTACCACAACGTTTAGAAATTGTGCAAAATAATCCTTGCGTTCCAAGTCTTCAATAAAATCGTAATATTCATCTAAGGATGTCATCGCCGTGGTTCGGGCTTTCTCCTCCATTTCGATTAGCGTTAACTCGGCATTCTCACTTTTAATGAATTCTTCGTTGCTTAAAGCCGCTTCTTTTTCTTTTTCTTCGGAAGTCTCTTTCTCATCTACCAACTCGTAATAATTGGAAATTGCAGAAAATTTCAATTGTTTTCTCCAGCGTTCTTTTAACTCTCTTTTAGAGGTTGCATATTCGAGTGTTTCATAATCTACATTTATTGTCTCATCCACATCATAATCAAAGGAATGGCTTAAAATATCTTTATAAAATTCCTTAGACTCTTCTAATCGCTCTTTATATCGATCATGAACCAAATTAAAGAATGTTAACTCCTTACTTCTAATTTGATCATCAATTTCTGTTTCATACTCACTAAAAACTTTTAAATCTGAAGCCATAAAATAACGCTTCAACGGATCCATAGTAATTATAAAGTCTTTATACACTCCTTTAGAAAAATCGTCATCCATGTCCTTGGGATCATAGTGACCCTTATCTAACACATAAGTAATTAGATCAATAAGTAGTTTATCTTTATTGGGATCGTTAAATTCTTTAGTGGTAAAACTGCAAGAAGCTGCAGCAACAAAAACTGAAAGTAATAATACTTTAAAGTTCTTTTTCATTAATCGCATACTAACATTTTTTAGGAACTCCTAAATTATATAAAAAACCGTGCCAACTCGGTAAAAACGTACTAATTTTTTGTTAAACACCGCCTTCTGTCAAAATTCGGAATGCAGAATTCTAAATTCAAGATTAATCCTTGTATTTTTGTGCTTTACAAATACCCTGCATGACAAACACAAAACCGCTTATTCTTATTACCAATGACGACGGAATTACAGCCCCTGGAATACGTGCTTTAATCGAAGTTATGAATGAACTAGGCGATGTTTGTGTAGTGGCTCCCAATTCCCCTCAAAGTGGAATGGGTCACGCTATAACGATTAATGACACCTTGTATTGCGACAAAGTAGTCATAGACAAGGATGCACCTCAAGACGAATATAGTTGCAGTGGAACTCCGGCGGACTGTGTAAAGTTGGCCGTAAACGAAATCATTCACAGAAAACCAGATTTATGTGTGAGTGGTATTAATCATGGTAGCAACTCTTCTATAAATGTAATTTACAGTGGGACAATGAGTGCAGCTGTTGAGGCAGGAACTCAAGGTATTCCGTCTATTGGGTTTTCATTACTCAATTATTCCTTAGATGCGAACTTTGAACCCGTAAAGAAGTACGTGAAAACTATTGCTGAAAAAGCGCTCATCCATGGAATGCCTAAAGGAGTAATTTTAAACGTTAACTTCCCAGATCTATTGGAAACCCAAATTAAAGGCATTAAAGTTTGTCGACAAGCCGATGCGCATTGGGTTGAAAAGTTTGATAAAAGAACCAACCCATTAGGAAGAGAATATTATTGGCTTTCTGGTGAGTTTGTGAATGAAGACAAAGGAGAAGATACGGACGAATGGGCACTGCAAAACGGTTATGTCTCCGTTGTTCCTGTTCAATTTGACCTTACTGCCCACCACGCCATTAAGGATATAAACGATTGGGATATCTAATGAAAAAAGAAATTTTAATAGGGTTTATCGTCGGACTTATTTGCAACGCCTTAGGAATAGCAATAACGACATTGATCATTTCCAAAGTAAAAGGACTGGAATTTGAAACTACCTTTAACTTATATTACAATTCAAGTAACCTATGGATGTTAATCACTCTAGGTGCGCTACCAAATTTGGCCGCATTTTTTGGGTTTTTAAAAATCAATAGAGAATATCGTGCTCGCGGTGTATTACTTGCTACCTTTTTAGCAGCTATTACCGCTTATTTGATTTATTTTATATAAACATGAAGTATTACCTCATTGCTGGCGAAGCCTCCGGAGATTTACACGGAGCCAATTTAATGGCAGCACTCAAATCAAAAGATACTGAGGCCGAATTTCGGTTTTGGGGTGGTGATCTCATGCAGGCCGAAGGCGGTCCTCCAGTAAAGCATTATAGAGAACTTGCTTTTATGGGGTTTGTTGAAGTTATCTTTAATTTACAAACCATCCTAAAAAACATTGCTTTCTGCAAAAAAGATATTGAAGCCTTTCGGCCCGATGTGATCATTTTTATTGATTACCCTGGATTTAATCTTCGTATTGCAAAATGGGCCAAGAAAAAAGGCTTCAAAACTCACTATTATATCTCTCCTCAGATTTGGGCCTGGAAAGAAGGTCGCATAAAAGCGATAAAGCGGGATGTGGATGCGATGTATGTAATTCTTCCTTTTGAAAAGGACTTTTACGAGCAAAAACATAACTTCCCAGTTCATTTTGTAGGACATCCACTCATCGATGCTATCGCGAAACGTGACTTAGTAGATGAAGTCAATTTTAAAAAAGAAAACGGATTGGATGCACGTCCCATCATCGCTCTGCTCCCTGGTAGTCGAAAACAAGAAATCTCTAAAATGCTCAGTGTAATGCTTTCGGTGACCAATGATTTTCCCGACCATCAATTTGTGATTGCAGGAGCCCCTAGTCAAGAAAACTCCTTTTATCAAGAATTCATCACGGGTGATCAAATAAAATTACTTGAAAATAAAACGTATGACTTACTTAGCCTGTCATCAGCAGCTTTGGTTACTTCAGGAACAGCTACCTTAGAAACGGCGCTTCACAAGGTTCCTCAAGTGGTTTGTTATAAAGGAAATAGAATTTCTTATGAAATAGCAAAGCGAGTCATTAACCTCAAATACATTTCTCTGGTTAATCTTATTCTAGATAAGCCTGCGGTGACCGAATTAATTCAGACTGAATTCAATAGCAAAAAACTCAGTGAAGAGCTCACTAAAATTCTGGAAGACTACCACCGCGCTACGCTCTTTTTAGACTACTACTACGACCTAGAAAACAAGCTTGGAGGCAAAGGCGCAAGTGAGAAAACAGCTAGTTTAATTATAGATAGTATTGGTAGTTAATCCAATCCTAGTAAACTAGACAATGGCGTTAAAATAACAAGAACAAGTAGCATTAATGCTACAACCCTTATACTTATTGTATGTTTTTTGTCTGAAAATAGCTCGCCGTTATGACTCTCTGCTATTAAAAATGGAGAAATCACCTTGTGTTCTTCCGAGTTGTCAATAAAATTGACCTTTGAAATACCTGAAGTTAACCATTGAATGAATCTAAAAAAGAGAAGAACTCCTACGAACATTAAAACTACATTTAGATAATCTTGAGCTGTCGGCGCTGTATAAAAAGATTCGATTCCTATAAGTCTAATTGAGTACATACTTCTACGGTTTTATTAAATATAATTAAAATTTTTGCTTGCTTATTAGTCTAACCACAATAGCTATAATAAATTTCATAATTTAGTGGAGACCTAATCTGCTCTTCCTTATGAAAAAACTATTCCTACTTTGGTTACTCTCACTTGTTTTAACAGCCTGCGGTTCTTCTCGTAAAACCACAGATACTCGGGTAATTGGTGGTTCTACCACTACTGCATCTAGTAAAAGAATTGCCAATGTTGTGCAGCATGCTCGCGCTTTTGAAGGGACTCGTTATAAATACGGCGGTACTGACAAACGTGGAATGGACTGTTCAGGTTTGATCTATGTGTCTTATAAATCGGAGAATATAGCATTACCTAGGGTATCACGTGACATGGCCACCAAAGGGATTAAAATTCAGTTGAAAGAGACTCGAAAAGGAGATTTGGTATTTTTTCAAACTAATAAAAATAAGAAAGTAATCAATCATGTAGGCTTGGTTGTCGCATCCAAAAAAGGAGACATCAAATTCATACACTCAACTAGCTCTAAGGGAGTTATCGTCTCCTCTTTAGAGGAGCGTTATTGGAAAAATGCCTTTGTTCAAGTGCGCCGTATCATTTAAATGTTGTAGCTTTAACTAAACTTCCCACAACAAATCTTCTAGTCACTAGAAGTATCTGTTAGCTATGAAGTTTATTAATTTTTTATTGGTTAAGCTAACTCTTTGCTTAACATTTGGT
>JAHZIZ010000024.1 GCA_022601215.1 Bacteroidota bacterium | reverse complement strand
TGGTCTTTGTGGTGGTTTTCTTTATTGCTTTTCAGAAAAGAAAAAATAAATTGCTGATCGAGAAATTTGAGGAACAACAACGTTTCCAAGAACAATTGGCTACATCTCGTCTAGAAATACAGGAGCAAACTTTTAAGAATATTGCTTGGGAATTACACGACAATGTAGGCCAATTACTATCTGTGGCCAACTTACAATTGAACATGTTGATGAATGCTACGGCAAATGATGTCAAAGAACAGGTTTCCGAAACCAAAGATGTTATTGTCGCAACCGTAGAAGAGGTGCGTTCCTTGTCTAAAACACTTAACACAGAAGTTGTTTTAAACAATGGTTTGGTAGAATCTATTAAGACTGAATTAGGACGATTTAATAGGCTTAATTTCCTAGAGGCCAACTTAAAAGTAGAGGGGGAAGAGGAAATTTTAAAGAATGATGACGAGATTATCATTTTTAGAATTCTTCAGGAGTTTTTCTCTAATGTGATTAAACATGCAAAGGCAAAGAAATTATTTGTACATTTAACTTATAGCAAATCGCAACTTGATATTACGGTTAATGATGATGGTCAGGGATTTGATATGACAAAAAGAAGTGCTAATTCAGGCTTACAGAATATGAAAAGTCGTGCTACGCTTTTAGGAGCTCAGTTTGATTTAAGTTCTACGCTTGGCGAAGGGACAATGTTGAAGCTTACCTATCCTTATCAGTCCTATGACTAATCAAAAGACATATACACTTGCCATCGTAGATGATCATTTACTATTTGGTAGTTCCTTGGAAAAACTTATTAATAGTTTTCCTGAGTTTGAAGTATTGTATAAAGCCAGAAATGGGGTGGAGTTACAAAAGGAGTTATCGGCCAACGAAAACATTCCTGATCTTATATTATTGGATATTAATATGCCGGTAATGAATGGAATTGAGACCGTAACATGGCTTACTGAACATTACCCTAAGATTAAAGTTTTAGCATTATCTGTTGAAGATAATGAGCAAACTATTTTAAAAATGATTCGAGGTGGCGCTAAAGGCTATTTTTTGAAAGATATACATCCTGATGATTTGAAAATGGCGCTGTTAGAAGTGATGGCTAAAGGTTACTTTTATTCAGAAATGGTGACCGCAACCATGGTCAATGCGTTGCAACCAGGTGCTAAAGAACCGCTAGTGAAATTAAAAGAAAAGGAGCTAACTTTTTTACAATTGGCATGCAGTGAAATGACCTACAAGGAGATAGCAGATATTATGAACTTAAGCCCGAAGACTATAGACGGTTACCGACAAGAGTTGTTTAATAAACTTCGCATTAGAAATAGAGTTGGCTTGGTAATATATGCACTAAAAAACCATCTAATCGAACTTTAATTACATGCGTTCCATATCACTTCGTTTGGTGCAGGTGCCACTATATTGATATCCTCTTTCTTTACTGGATGAATAAAAGATATTCTTCTAGCGTGTAAATGGATGCTACCATCCTTATTACTTCTATCGAAACCATATTTTAAATCTCCCTTAATAGGACAACCTATAGCCGATAATTGTGACCTAATTTGATGATGGCGTCCCGTTTCAAGAGCTACCTCTAATAAGGTATAAGTGTTTAATTTTTTAAGAACCGAATAAGAGAGTACAGCTTCTTTACTATTTGGCACAGCATTTTTATGCGCATAGCTCTTATTCTGTTTTGGGTTTCGTTTCATGAAGTGAACCAAGCGATCCGAAGTTTTTGGCGGATTTTCTTTAACGATAGCCCAATAGGTTTTCTCTGTTTTCCTTTCTGAAAAGAGCTTATTCAATCTCGTTAAAGCCTTTGATGTTCTTGCAAATACAACCACGCCGCTTGTTGGCCTATCCAATCTATGCACTACCCCTAGAAAAACAGCACCGGGCTTGTTGTGTTTCTTTGCAATGTATTCTTTGGCTACCTCCGAAAGAGGAATGTCCCCGGTTTTATCCCCTTGTACAATGTCCCCAGGTCTTTTATTGATAATCAGTAAATGGTTGTCTTCATAGAGTACCTGAAGGTTGGAAGCGGTGCTATGTGTATGCGTATTTTTGATTCTAAGTATCTTAGTTTATACCGTACTATCAATTAATACTGTTCTTTTTCATTTGGGAAGTCTCCACTTTTTACATCCGCGATATAATTTCCAAAGGCATTGGACATTTCGGAATATAAATCGAGGTAGCGTCGCAGAAAACGTGGATTGAACTCATGCGTCATTCCTATCATATCATGCGTCACTAAAACTTGGCCATCCACACCGCCACCAGCGCCAATTCCAATAATAGGAATTGTAAGGCTTTTGGCAACTTCTTCGGCAAGAGTCGCTGGCACCTTTTCTAATACGATCGCAAAACAACCGCATTTTTCAAGCATAAGGGCATCTTGCTTTAATTTTTCAGCTTCTTCCTTTTCTTTGGCTCGGACAGTATAGGTCCCAAACTTATAAATGGATTGCGGGGTAAGACCTAGATGTCCCATCACAGGAATACCAGCATTGAGGATTCGCTTAACACTCTCCTTAATTTCTTTTCCACCTTCCACTTTCACAGCATGAGCTCCGCTTTCCTTCATGATTCGAATGGCAGATCGCAACGCTTCCTTTGGATCACTTTGGTAGCTTCCAAATGGAATGTCGACCACGACAAGACTTCTTTCAATACCTCTTATTACCGAGGAGGCATGATAGATCATTTGATCAAGGGTAATTGGCAGAGTCGTTTCATGGCCTGCCATTACGTTGGATGCAGAGTCCCCAACTAATATTACATCGGTTCCAGCATTGTCCACAATTTTTGCCATGGTGTAATCATAGGCAGTAAGCATGGAAATTTTTTCCCCGTTTTGTTTCATATCCACCAACGTTTTAGTGGTGATTCTTTTATATTCTTTCTTCGCTATAGACATAGTGTAACAAATTACGGAGTAAAAGTACTAATTTTGCAATCAATCCTAATTGAAAACATCATGAAGTCACTTCTTTTTATTTTTGCGATATCGCTTACCACCCTTGGATATTCTCAAACTGAATTTACTAATACGGAGGCTAAAGAAATAGTCGATGTTTTTTTTGATGGGTTTCACAAAGGGGATACAACACTAATGAAATCTGTAATGGCAACAAAAGTTCCGTTGCAAACTGCGTTTACAGATAAGGAAGGGAATCATACTGTGTCTAATGGTGATTTGGATAACCTACTAAAAGCAATAGCTGATCGTCCATCCGATCAGAAATGGGATGAGCGTTTGTTAGGGTATGAAATACAAATAGATGGTAATTTGGCACATGTTTGGACGCCCTATGAGTTTTGGTTCAACGATACTTTCAGTCATTGCGGAGCTAACGCATTTACTTTGGCTAAAACCAATACCGGATGGAAAATAATTCACCTTATAGATTCTCGAAGAAAATCAAGCTGTAAACAAAATTAAGGATGCTTAATGGTCCTAGTGGCTAGAATGGCATTGCTTTTATTAAGAAATCTAGGAGATTGCTCAAATAAAATTCGCACCTGATTTTCCCAGTCCTGCACAATATCGAAATAACTAGAGTTTACCACGGCCATAATTTCTCCACAGTCACTACAGGTATGTGTGGTATATTCAAGAAAGTAATGAGCAAATTCATGAAAGGCTACTACTTTTAAGATTTCGGTATCGATTTGTGCCATCCAATTAATATCGATAGCGATGATTTCTCCTTCAGCATTTCTGCGAACCATGCCCAGTGTGGAGCCGTATTCAGAAACGGTTAAGGTGTTTACTATATCAATACTTTCTAGTTTAAAAAATTTGTCGTGATAAGAAATGCCATATTGGTCACAGGTTGCGAAGAACTCATCCAGTAAAGGCTGCAATCGACCATCAATTTGCACATTTTGAGATTGCACATTAGAAAAGGCAAGTAGGCTTAGGGAAAGAAATAATAGTGTCTTTATCATAAGTATGGGGATTACTTTTTTTTGATTAACAATGACATATAATCGACTAAAAGCAAATAAACACGATAAAATGTAAATTATTGTGTTAGAAGTGTTAAAATTTACTTTTGAAGTAATTTTCTTACAAATAATATAGGGTAAACGAGTTTTCTTAAGTCTTCAGTGTTGGTAACGAGAGATTTAGAGGTTATATTTTGTGGAGGGGTAGTATTTTACTAACAATCACTAATGTTTACTTGAACTGCCAGACCGCCTTCACTGGTTTCTTTGTATTTTGAAGTCATGTCTTTAGCAGTTTCCCACATGGTGGCAATGACCTTATCCAAAGGGATTTTTGCTTGAGAAGGATCTCCGTCTAATGCCATTTCGCATGCGCTAATGGCTTTTATTGCACCCATGGCATTTCTTTCAATACATGGAATTTGCACTAATCCTGCAATTGGGTCGCAGGTAAGTCCGAGATGGTGCTCCATTGCAATTTCAGCAGCCATTAAAACTTGAGCAGGTGTGCCTCCCATGAGTTCGGTGAGGGCTCCTGCGGCCATTGCGGATGAAACCCCTATTTCTGCTTGACAACCGCCCATCGCGGCAGAAATTGTAGCGTTCTTTTTAAATAGGCTTCCTATTTCACCGGCTACAAGAAGAAACTTCTTTACATCTTCAAAGTCTCCACGATGATTTTCGATAACCAAATAATACATGAGTACCGCGGGAATTACACCAGCACTCCCGTTTGTAGGTGCAGTTACTACACGACCTAGAGATGCATTCACTTCATTAACAGAAAGCGCAAAGCACGAAACCCATTTGAGGATTTGTCTAAACTTTACTTCCGTACTTCGTATGGCTTCAATCCATTCTTTCGAATTGTTATAAGGAGTTGTTCCTTGTAATTTTTGATGATTATCGAAGGCACGACGTCTTACATTTAGTCCACCGGGTAATATGCCTTCCGTATGACAACCGACAAACATCGATTCTAACATGACTTCCCAAATGGCTTTCAGTTTAGCATCAATACGTTCGGGATCTCTTATAGATAATTCATTTTTGTATACAATTTGACTTATTGAAAGCTGTTGAGTAGTACAGTAATCTAAAAGCTCGGTAGCCTTTTCAATAGGATAGGGAAACCTGTGAAATCGCTCAGTTTGTCTTTTGGCTCTTTTTCTTTCTTCTTGAACTACAAATCCACCACCGATGGAATAATAGGTTTCTTTCAGTTGTTTGTTATTGCGCAATGTGGCTTCAAAACTAATTCCATTTGGATGAAAAGGAAGAAACTCTCTATGGAAGGTAATATCCGTTGAGATATTAAAAGGAATAGGTTTTTCAGAATTGAGCATGAGAATAGAAGACGCCTTTAACTGATCTATTTCTTTTTGAATGTTTTCAATAGGAAAACTAACAGGGTCTGTTCCCAGTAATCCCATGGCAACAGCTATATCGGTAGCGTGGCCCTTACCAGTTAAGGAGAGAGAACCATATAAATGCACTTGTACTTGGCATACACTTGTAAATTGTTCTTGTTGCTGAAGTTTTGAGATCCAGTTTTTTGCGGCGCGCCATGGTCCGAGGGTGTGGGAGCTAGAGGGACCTACTCCAATTGACAGCATGTCGAAAACACTAATGCTTTCCATAGGTTGTTTTTTGAAAAAACAAATATAGTATAGTAAATCATTTTACTGTCTTCTATTTGCCAATAAAGGAGGTGGCTCTCCATTGAAGGGATTCCAGCGACTGATACTTTTGGCTCCCATTCCCGCAGCTTTGATAACTGCGCGATCCCCATATCGCTCCCTCATTTTATCCATAGCCTGATATAAGCTCATGATTTTTTCATTGTCATCAAATAGATCTATTTGTTGTCCGCCTTCGACCAAATGACTAAATCTAACACCTACCAATCGCACCAATAACCTTCGTTGGTATAAATTTTTATATAGGCTCATTACTACCGGAAGTATTTTATGATCTGCAGCACTATATGGAATTCGTTTTTGTTGTGTATAGGTCTGAAAGTCGGAATACCTAATTTTAAAAGTAACACAAGCAGTTAACTTATTACCACGCCTTAGCTGATATACTAGGTTTTCGGTCATAGCAACAATGATACTTTCTAGTTTTTTAACATCAGTAGTATCACGGTCGAAAGTACGTTCTGTAGAGATGGATTTACGTTCAGAATATTGTACAACGGGTGTGTGATCAATACCGTTTGCCTTTTTCCAGATGAGCTGACCATTTTTACCAAAAACTTTTGCCATCATTTCAATGGGCATTTCTTGGATGGTTCCAATGCGTTTGATACCCAAATCACATAATTGACGATAGGTTACTTTTCCTACCATAGGAATTTTACTTACTGAAAGAGGTGATAAAAAAGGTTTTTCTGTTCCCTTGTCCACATAAATCTTGTTATTAGGCTTGGCTTCCCCAGTTGCTACTTTAGATACTGTCTTGTTTACCGATAATCCAAATGATATGGGTAAGCCAGTCTCTCTAATAATGCGTTCTCGTAATTCGGAAGCTAATTTATGGCATCCAAAAAATTGATCCATTCCAGTAAGATCGATATAAAACTCGTCTACCGATGTTTTCTCATAAAGCGGAACTCCTTCTTTAATTACTTCGGTAACCATATTGGAAAACTTACTATAAATTCCGGAATTCCCTCGAACAACAATTGCTTCGGGACATAATTGCTTTGCCATACGCATTGGCATGGCTGAGTGGATACCGAAAGATCGAGCCTCGTAACTACAAGAAGCTACAACCCCACGATCTGTAGTACCACCAATAAGCACAGGCTTACCTTGTAACTTACTGTCGAGTAAGCGTTCACATGATACAAAAAAGGTGTCCAAATCCATGTGGACAATGTGACGCGAAAGGGAATTCATAATATGAGATATGGGTTATATAGCTAATGGATTGGCTTTAAGTGTGATTTCCGATTGTATGGCTTCCGAAATAGAACCAAACTTGGTACAGTTAACCAATGCTAATGGTCTACGATTTCTAGTAGCTCTTCGTTTACCATGGTGATGCTCGCTAAGTCGCTTTGCAAGGTGACAGGTAATACTCGTGTACAAACTATTGTCTGCACATTGAAAGGTGTATACATAATAAGATCTCATGATGGGTTGATGTTTGCAGATTCATTTTTATATCGCTTTCCATGCATACGGGTTTGTACAGCACCTTCGACATAGCGAGGGTCTTCTATAATGGCTAGTCGTTCCATTTTACTCACTTCTATAGTAATACAGTCAAATTCTTCAGCTACTCTACCGGTAATGCGATACACTCCTCGTCCTCTAAATGGGAACTTAGCAGCAATAGGAGGAAAGTGTACGGTATCTATAAAGTCACCATCCTGATCTAAGAAAGTTCCAAAATGCATGCGCTTACCTTTAGAAGTGCTGGTATTTTTAGTGGTGATTAAATAACCATCTATGGCGATTAGTTTTTCTGAAAAGTGTTGTAAGTGTCTTGCACGTAAACTTCCCTTTGACGGAAGTGTGAGTAACTGGAATGGATTGCACAACGGAAAGCCTAATAATTCGATTTGATCAAAGGCATCTTCTAAAAGTGTGTTGGGTAGATTGGGAGTTTTATAATTTCGTTTTTCGGCTTTGAATAGTAACAACGCAGGGTCTTCAAAAGTAATATTATTGACCTTCATATGAGCTTCCCAGAGTAATTCTCGCTTGTTTCTTTCAGTAAACCTCAACGCGCCAATTTTAATAAGTATAGCTATTTGCTCCATGGAAATAGGAACGCGATCTAAAAAGTCATCCAAGCTCTTAAATTTACCTTTTGTATTACGCTCTTCCAATAAGCATCGTATTGTTTTTGTCTCTAAGGCATGTAGAAAACCAAGCCCTAAAAAGATGTCGACACCGTGGATAATGGTTTCCCTAATGCTTGTGTTGACGCATGGCGCTTGTATGGAAGCACCCTGCATTCTTGCTTCATGAACATAGAGTTCGGCACGGTAAAATCCACCTCCATTATTGAGCGTGGCCACCATATATTCTAGGGGGTAGTATGCTTTTAAAAATAAACTTTGATAGCTTTCTACTGCATAGGAAGCGGAATGCCCTTTGGCAAAAGCATAACCTGCAAAACTCTCAGTTTGTCGCCATATTTCTTGAGTGAGTGCCAACGGTTTCCCTGCATCACTGCAGTTCTTAAAAAATTGATCCTTCACCTTTAGAAACTCTTCTCTAGAGCGAAACTTGCCAGACATACCTCGTCGTAGCATATCGGCCTCACCTAGAGTGAGCCCTCCAAAATAATGAGCCACTTTAATTACATCTTCTTGATATACCATGACACCATAAGTTTCGGGCATAATGTTTAGTAAAATGGGGTGGGCTTCTTTGCGTCGTTCAGGGTATCTATAACGAAGTATGTATTCTCGCATCATTCCAGATTGAGAAACTCCTGGTCGTATGACCGAGCTCGCAGCTACTAATCCTAGGTAATCATCTACTTGTAATTTACGAAGTAGCATTCGCATTGCGGGTGATTCTACATAAAAGCAACCAATAGCTTTGGCATTTCGTAATAGATATTTAATTTGGGCGTCTTCTTTAAATCGTTTTAGATCATGTA
>JAHZIZ010000213.1 GCA_022601215.1 Bacteroidota bacterium | reverse complement strand
TACACCAACGGCTAAAATAACTCTTTTTTAAGGAATTTTGCCGTATGACTCTTTTTGTTGGCGGCAATTTTTTCAGGGCTTCCCGTCGCAATTACCTTTCCACCTTTCCTACCTCCTTCAGGTCCAATATCAATGATATAATCTACCGTTTTAATTACGTCGAGATTATGTTCAATAATTAACACAGTATTTCCCTTTTGAACTAACTTATTAAGCACTATGAGTAAGACTCTAATGTCTTCAAAATGTAATCCCGTCGTGGGTTCATCGAGAATGTAGAAGGTGTTTCCTGTATCTCTTTTAGATAGTTCTGTAGCCAATTTAATACGTTGTGCTTCTCCTCCTGATAGTGTAGTTGACTGTTGACCGAGCGTTATATAACCCAAGCCCACATCTTGTATTGTCTTAAGCTTTCTATAAATTTTCGGAATGTGTTCAAAGAAGCCCACTGCTTCATTAATAGTCATTTCTAATACATCATAAATAGACTTTCCTTTGTACCTAATTTCTAAAGTTTCGCGGTTAAAACGTTTTCCTTGACAAGTTTCACATTCCACATATACATCGGGCAGAAAGTTCATTTCGATTACTTTTAGACCACCTCCTTGACAAGTTTCACAGCGTCCTCCTTTTACATTGAAGCTAAAACGCCCTGGTTTATAACCCCTTATCATGGCCTCAGGTACTTTTGCAAATAAATTTCTTATTTCTGAAAACACACCAGTATATGTTGCGGGGTTTGAACGCGGCGTCCTTCCTATAGGGGATTGATTGATATCAATTACTTTATCGATATGTTCCAAGCCTTTGATTTTTTTATAAGGCATGGGCTTTTTTACCCCGTTAAAGAAGTGAGCGTTTAAGATTGGATATAAGGTTTCGTTAATAAGAGTGGACTTTCCACTTCCGGAAACACCCGTTACTCCAATCATTTTACCTAAGGGAATATCTATGGAAACATTTTTTAGATTATTACCAGTAGCTCCAGACAATGACAATGTTTTGCCGTTCCCTTTTCTCCGTTGCTTCGGAATTTCAATTTCTTTGGTTCCGTTTAGGTAATCAGCGGTTAAAGTATGATGTTTCAATATCTCAGTTGGAGATCCTTCCGAAACAATTTCACCACCATGTTTTCCCGCTGCGGGACCAATGTCAATTACGTAATTGGCCTTTTCTATCATGTCTTTATCGTGTTCTACTACAATAACACTGTTGCCTAATTCTTTTAGTTTTACTAAGGAATCAATTAACTTTTCATTGTCTCGTTGATGTAAGCCAATACTTGGTTCATCAAGAATGTATAGAACTCCGACCAATTGTGAACCAATTTGAGTGGCTAATCGAATACGTTGTGCTTCTCCGCCGGAGAGTGATTTAGAACTTCGGTTTAATGATAGATATGTAAGTCCTACGTCCACTAAAAATCCTAATCGGGCACGGACTTCTTTTATAATTTCTGACGCAATTTTTAATTGTGTTTCGCTTAACTCCTTATCAATAGTAGCAAACCATTCAGTTAATTCAATGACATCCATTGCAGCTAACTGGGCTATGTTCTTTTCGTTGATTTTAAAGTTTAGTGATTCTTTTCTAAGTCGACTACCCTCACATTCAGAACAAGCAATCTTGTCCATGTATTCTTTTGCCCATCGCTTCAGCGATTTTGACTCGTTGGCTTCAAATGTATTTTGAAGGAAGGTAGCAACACCTTCAAAATCAATTTTGTAATTACGGGTAATACCAAGGCTTTTAGAGGCGACCTCAAAAGTTTCATGGCCACCTTTAAAAATTACCTCTTGTGCTTCTTTTGGGATCTTACTGAAGGGTTCACTCAGTTTAAAGTCATATTTAGTGGCAATAATTTCGAGCTGTTTGAAGACCCAATTACTTTTTTGAGGCCCATGAGGTGCCAACGCACCTTGCTTGATGGATAAGGATGGATCCGGAACTATTTTTTTAAGATTTACTTCGTGCAGTTCTCCCAAACCTTTACAATTAGGACACATCCCTTTTGGAGAATTGAACGAAAAATTGTTTGGTTCTGGGTTTGGGTAAGAAACCCCAGAAGTTGGACACATGAGCGACCGACTAAAGAAACGAACTGCGTCGCTATCATTATCAAGCACCATAAGTACATCATCACCATGATACATGGCAGTAAGCACTGTTTCTGATAAACGCTTGTCTTGGTCATTGTTATCCGTAATTTTAAGTCGGTCGATAACAATTTCTATATCGTGTGTTTTATAGCGATCTACACGCATACCTTTGGTGATGTCTAAAACTTCACCATCTACTCTCACTTTTAAGAAACCCTGTTTCGCGATCTGCTCAAACAGTTCTCGATAGTGTCCCTTACGAGAGCGCACAACAGGAGCCAGAACACTAACTTTTTTACCGTTAAAATCCTTAATGATGAGCTTTTTTATTTGCTCATCACTATAGCTCACCATTTTTTCACCTGTTTTATAGCTATATGCATCACTTGCCCTGGCATAAAAAAGGCGGAGAAAATCATAGATTTCTGTGATGGTTCCAACAGTCGATCTTGGACTTTTACTCGTCGTCTTTTGTTCGATGGCTATCACAGGGGAGAGACCGTCAATTTTATCTACATCCGGACGCTCAAGGTTGCCTAAAAATTGACGCGCATAGGCCGAAAATGTTTCAATGTAACGACGTTGCCCTTCCG
>JAHZIZ010000212.1 GCA_022601215.1 Bacteroidota bacterium | reverse complement strand
GTATTGTATAACTAGTAACTATTGTTTAACAAACCTAAAAAACCACTGATTCGAATACGACACTTCTAGGTAATTCCCCACCTACTTTTTTAGCAATACCCCAATAGCTGACCCTTACGATGCTTTCTAAATGAAGGCCTTGATGACTATTGCCTTAATTGGCTGAAAACACTAATCAAAACTATTTATTAAAATGAAAAAATTTTATGTATTTGCATTACTATTCTGTTTAGTAGGGCAACAAGCTTTTTCTCAAAACTTAATGGATGGAGTAGTCCAAGACTACTTCAATGTACTTAAAGGGGAATCTCAATTTAAACAAGGCGATCTTTCGCAATTACGTATCACAGATGTGGTGCCTTCACTAAATCCGAATATTCAACACGTGTATGTTCAGCAAATGCACAATAATATTCCAATTCAATATGCCACTTATAAATTGACCGTAAATAACGGTAAAGTGACTTGGCATATTGATCAATTTGTTAGTAATGTTACTGATAGATTAGCGACAACGACCGCATCACTTTCTCCTGAAAATGCCGTATTAAAAACAGCTCAAGCTCACCAATTAAAAGCGCCAATGCTTAATGGTAGTAAGAATGCGCAAGGAGCGTATGTTTATCATGATGAGTCTGTGGCTTTAGAGCCTATTACTGTGCAACAGTTATATCAATTATATGAAGGTGAACTTCGATTGGTATGGAATGTAAGTTTTTACCAAAAAGACGGTCAGCACTGGTGGAGTGAAAATATTGACGCTAATACAGGACAAGTGCTTCGCACAGAAGACTGGGTAATTAGCTGTAACTGGGGAGACAATCACAGTGAGCACAATCACAATGACGTAGTGACTGCGATCGAAGAGACTCCAGTAGTCGAAGGTCCAGCGAACTTCTTAGCTGGAGAAAGCTATAATGTATACGCCATGCCCTTTGAAAGTCCACTCGATGGAGGTAGAACTGTGGTAAATGAGCCGCAAAATCTTACGGCATCTCCTTTTGGATGGCACGATACTAACGGTGCTAATGGAGCAGAATTTACCATCACTCGTGGTAACAACGTTTGGGCTCAAGATGATACAAATGGAAACAATGGAACTGGATCTTCTCCTGATGGAGGATCAGGTCTTGATTTTAATTTTCCTATTAATCTAAACAATCAACCTAGTACTTATTTAGACGCTGCAACAACTAATTTGTTCTATTGGAACAATATTATGCATGACGTTTGGTACCAATATGGTTTTAATGAAGCTAGTGGAAACTTCCAAGAAAATAATTATGGAAATGGAGGATCAGGAAGTGATTCTGTAAATGCAGATTGCCAAGATGGATCTGGTTTAAATAATGCAAATTTTTCTACACCACCAGATGGAGGTAATCCAAGAATGCAAATGTTCCTATGGTCAGGAAACCCTCAAATTGATGGTGATTTAGACAATGGAATTATTGCACACGAATATGGTCATGGTATTTCAATTCGTTTGGTTGGAGGTCCTGGGACTAATGGTCTTGGAGGTTCTGAGCAGATGGGAGAAGGATGGAGTGATTGGTTTGGTTTAATGTTAACCATGAAAACTGGTGATTCTGGTGGAGATTCTCGAGGAATTGGGAATTTTGCATTAGGACAAGGAACTAATGGAGGTGGAATACGACCTACTCCTTATTCTACTAATACTTCAATTAACGGAACTACCTATGGGGATATTGGTGGATTGTCTGTGCCTCATGGAGTAGGATATGCCTTTGCTACCATTTTATGGGACATGACTTGGGCCTTAGTGGCACAAGAAGGATTTGATACAGATTTCTACAATGGTACCGGAGGTAACAATATTGCCATGGCATTAGTTATTGAAGGGCTTAAAAATACTGCGAATAATCCAGGATTTGTTTCAGGACGTGACGGTATTTTACAGGCTGATCAAGATTTATACGGTGGACAATACAACTGTATTATCTGGGATACATTTGCAGCAAGAGGAGTTGGTGTTGATGCCAATGAGAATACCAATGGTGGTTCTAATGGAAATACAGATCAAGCAACATCATTCACAAGTGGTTGTGGAGGTGGTGGAGGATCTCCAGACCCATGTTCAGGAACCGTTTCTAGCTTCCCAGATGCTGAGAGTTTTGAAACGAATCTAGGAAACTGGACACAGTCACCACAAGATGACTTGGACTGGACACGTGATAGTGCAGGAACACCTTCTAATAATACAGGACCGGGAGCAGCAGCAGATGGGACTACTTATATTTATGTAGAGGCATCCGGTAATGGAACAGGATACCCTAGTAAACGTGCTATCTTGAATTCTCCATGTTACAACTTAAGTGGAGAGAGTGGAGCTACTTTTAATTTTAGCTACCATATGTTTGGTGCTGCCGATATGGGTAGTATGGATCTAGAAGTAAGTACAGATGATGGAACTACGTGGACATCGATCTGGAATCGTACTGGAAATCAAGGAAATCAGTGGAATGCGGAAAGCATAGATCTGAACTCTTATGCAGGTGAAGCAAACTTCCGAATGCGTTTTAACCGTGTTACAGGAAGTACTTGGCAAGCAGATATCGCTTTAGATGCCTTTGAAATGGAAGGTGGAGCAACAGCAGATACACAAGCACCTTCTAATCCATCTGGGTTGGCAGCGTCCAATATTACTAATACTACTTTAACACTCAACTGGAATGCCTCTACAGATAATGTTGGTGTTACTGGATATGAAGTATTCCAAGGGGGTACTAGTATTGGAACTGTTGCAGGAACAAGTGCAAATGTAACTGGTTTAACGGCTGGGACGGCTTATAGTTTCCAGGTGCGAGCTTTTGATGCTGCGGGCAATAATTCTGGATTGAGTAATACAGCAAATGCTACGACCACTGGCGGTGGCGGTGGCGGCTGTACTGGTGGTGTTACTGCTGGATACAGTGAAAGTTTTGAGAGTTCAATTGGAGCTTGGACACAAGCCTCAGGGGATGATTTAGACTGGACACGTGATAGTGGAGGAACACCTTCTAGCAACACGGGACCATCTAGTGGTTCTAATGGATCTTTCTATGTGTATGTTGAGGCATCTGGTAATGGAACTGGATATCCAAACAAGCGCGCTATATTAAATTCGCCATGTGTTGATTTAAGCGGAGAGACTGCGGCTAACTTTACTTTCGATTACCATATGTTTGGAGCTACTGATATGGGTAGTATCGCTTTAGAGGCGAGTACCGATGGAAGTTCTTGGACTTCTCTATGGAGTGAGACAGGAAATAAAGGAAACCAATGGAATGCGCAAACAGTAAGTTTGAATGCATATGCTGGAGGTACTGTACAACTTCGTTTTAACCGTTTGGTTGGAAGTACTTGGCAAGCTGATATTGCTTTAGATAATGTAGGTATTACTGCTGGTGGCGGTGGTGGAGGAAATCCTCCAACGGGTTACTGTGCATCCAACGGTAATAATACGAACGATGAGTATATTCAGCGAGTACAGATTGGAAGTATTGATAACAGTACTGGAGCTTCAGCTGGCGGATATGGAGATTTCACAAGTCAATCCACTACTTTGAGTAGCAGCAATAGTATCACGATCACGCCATTATGGACTGGGACGGTATACAACGAAGGTTATGCTGTATTTGTAGATTGGAACCGAGATGGAGACTTTGGAGATGCTGGAGAATTAGCATATTCTAGAGCTGCTACAACGGCTACACCAATCACTGGAAGCTTTAACGTACCTGCAGGTGCTTCTGCAGGACCAACTCGAATGAGAGTATCGATGAAGTACAACGGTATTCCAACGGCATGTGAATCGTTCACTTATGGTGAAGTAGAGGATTATATCGTTGTAATTCCAACGTCGGCACAAACTACAAATGAAAATAGCCCTTCATTATTGGATTTAAATAGTATAGAGCTTGTGCTATTTCCAAATCCAGTTTCCCGAGGAGTTTTGAATGTGGGAGTGATTGGTGGCACGGCTACGGATTATGTGATCTTCAACGCTTTGGGGCAACAAATTTCTAAAGGACTATTTGATGAAACAATAGATGTTTCACAGCTACAAGTTGGCCTCTATATGATTCAAATAAAAATTGATGGTCATAAGCTGGTAAAACAGTTTGTGGTTGAATAGTAAATAATATCATTTTGTATTTATAAACCCGCTTCTGTTAGGAGCGGGTTTATATATGATCCGAACTAAGATTTTACGTGTTTTTACAATTGTCAGAATTTACTTATCGATATAAAAAACGGTTAAAAAACATCGTTAAAAAGAGTTTATAAATCGTTGTTTTACAGTTTTGTAGGAAAATTCTGATAATCGGTTTTTTATGTATTTCATCGAAAAGAGTTTGATTATTTACAAGATTACTGTTTATTCGTTGCCGAATTAATAAAAGAAGAACAACTTAATTGTTAAAAACCAAACTAAAATGAAAAAAACTACACAATTCCTTATGCTTTGTTTTTTCATGTGTTCCTTAGTTACATTTGCCCAAGAGCGAAACTGTGCTGCTATGGATGATCTTGATAGAAGGCTTCAGGAAGACCCCCAACTTGAGCTGCGTATGCAACAAATTGAAAACTACACGCAGGAAAAAATTAAAGATCTAAACAGTAACAATCGAGTAATTAATGGAGATATAATTACCATTCCGGTTGTTGTACATATTTTATATAACAACAGTACTACAAATATTAGTGATGCCCAGATTCAATCTCAAATAGATGTTCTAAATGAAGATTTTAGAAGATTAAATAGTGATGCGGACAATACATGGTCTCAAGCTTCAGATGCTCAAATTGAGTTTTGTATGGCGACAGTGGACCCTAATGGTAATGCTACTAATGGGATTACAAGAAAATCTACAACACAGGAGTCTTGGGTACAGTCAACCAATAATATGAAAAAAACTGCTCAAGGTGGAATCGACCCATGGAATACGGCAGAATACCTTAATATGTGGACTGTCCCTAGACTAATTAGAAGTAATGGTCAAACTCTTCTTGGGTTTGCTCAATTCCCTGGTGGGCCTGCTTCAACAGATGGTGTCGTAATGGGGTATAACTACTTTGGACGAATTGGTCAGGTTTCTGCACCTTTTGACCTTGGAAGAACAACTACTCATGAGGTAGGACATTTTTTAAACCTTCGCCATATTTGGGGTGATGGACCTTGTGGTTCTGATGATTTTGTAGCGGATACCCCAGAATCTGATGCTTCTAATGGAGGCTGTAATACCACGCATGTTTCTTGTGGAAGTGTGGATATGGTACAGAATTATATGGATTATAGTGACGATTCTTGTATGAATCTTTTTACCCAAGGACAGGTGGACAGAATGAGAGTAACGTTACTTCCTGGTGGAGTAAGAGCTACCTTAGGTGCCTCATCTAAATGTGGAGCTGCGCCAACACCAACTTGTACAGATGGTGTGCAGAACGGTAGTGAGACGGGTGTAGATTGTGGTGGTCCAGATTGTGGTCCTTGTGCTCCTGACCCGACCTGTAATGATGGTGTTCAGAATGGAGACGAGACCGGAATTGACTGTGGAGGCTCAAGCTGTGCTCCATGTGCAATTGCATGTTCTTCAACTGTTGATACTTTCGATTACAGTGAAAGTTTTGAAAGTAACTTAGGTGCTTGGACGAACGATTCAGGAGACGATGTTAATTGGACACGTGATAGTGGAGGAACTCCTTCAAGAAACACCGGCCCATCATCTGGAGCTGACGGAAGTTATTATATTTTCGTAGAAGCTTCGGGAAGCGGAACAGGATACCCTAATAAACAAGCAATTATTTCTTCCCCATGTTTCGACCTTACCAATGAAACGGCTGCTTCATTTGACTATAGCTATCATATGTATGGTGCCAATGATATGGGTAGTATTGCCTTAGAGGCTAGTACAGATGGTGCAACATGGACTTCTTTATGGAGTGAAACAGGTAACCAAGGAAATTCTTGGTTAAGCAATAGCATTGATCTTTCGGCTTATTTAGGTGGAACTGTGAGATTGCGTTTCAACCGTATAACAGGTGGAACATGGCAAGCAGATATTGCTCTAGATAATTTTAATGTAACAACAGCTGGCGGCGGCGGCAATACTGACGCTCCAACGGGATATTGTAACTCTAATGGTAACAATACTAATGACGAATATATTCAAAGAGTACAAATAGGAAGTATTGATAATAGTACGGGAGCGTCTTCCGGAGGTTATGGTGATTATACTAATCTTTCAACTTCCTTAAACGGTAGTAATACAATTACGATTACACCATTATGGACAGGTACTGTTTACTCTGAAGGCTATGCCGTTTGGGTAGATTGGAACCGTGATGGAGACTTTGGCGATGCTGGTGAATTAGCATATTCTCAAAGCGCAACGCAGTCAACTTCAGTATCTGGGACAATTACTGTACCCGGTGGTGCTTCGGTTGGATTTACAAGAATGAGAGTGTCTATGAAATATAATGGCATCCCAAACTCTTGTGAGTCATTTACTTACGGTGAAGTTGAAGACTATATTGTAGAAATTGGAGGAGGAGCTCGTGTTGGAAGTGAACTTCCATACAATGCACTTACTATGGAGGTGTATCCTAATCCAGTAAAAGGGAATGCCCTTAATATAGCAATGTCAGGTGCTGCAACTACGTATGAAGTATTTAACTTAACTGGACAACTTGTCCAGAAGGGAGCGTATACTAGTACAATTGAAGTAGCAGATCTTGCTGCAGGAATTTACATCTTGAAAGTACAAGCTGAAGGACAATCTTTAGTGGAACGCTTTATCAAGGAGTAATGAAGAATAAATAGATAAATTGGAATCCCGCTTCGAAAGAGGCGGGTTTTTTTTATACCGAAAGTACTTCTCCTTCTTCCAAAATGGGTTCATTTCGAAGCTTTAAAAATATCTGTGCGACGGTGATGGTGTCTTTTTCGCAATACGTAATAATGCGATCAATGTCTTTTTCTAGATAAAAGACATCTCGTACTTGGCTTCCATCAATGTCATCTTTTGGAGAGGGAATTCCTAAAACATGGGCCATTAACTTAAGAGAAGTGAATGTTTTATAATCACCGAATTTCCATAGTTCTAGAGTGTCTAGGTGTGGAACTTCCCAAGGTTTTTTTCCAAAGAGATTCAATTTAAACGGAAGATCAATTCCATGAATAATCATTCGCCGAGCGATGAAAGGAAAATCGAATTCCTTCCCATTATGTGCACAAAGTAAGTGCTGAGGTTTGTTAAAATGTGTCTCTAATAGGATTTTGAATTCTTTTAAAATAGCTTTTTCTTCTCCATGAAAACTGGTCACTCTAAAACTTCGGACTTCCGCTTTGGGAGCAAAGTACCCCACACTGATACAAACTATTCTTCCAAATTCGGCCCAGATTCCAGCGCGATCATAAAATTTTTCAGGAGTATACGTTTCTTTTCGTTGGTACTTTGTTTTTTGTTCCCAAAGTAATTTTGAATTCTCATCTAATTGGTTGTAGTTTTCAAAAATGGGGACCGTCTCAATGTCCAAGAACAGGATATGCTCAAGAGTGATTCTTTTCAACATAACTTATGAAATTTAAAAGAGGGGAGTGGATTTTAAAACTACAAAATTTTTAATTAGCAGCAAGCATTTTATAGGCCTCCTCTACGTAAATATAAAAGTCATTTGTAAAGGGTTTTCCGACAAAGCTTCCTCTTTGATGTCCTAAACGGACGATAATTATGTCATCTTCAGGTATGGTAATTACATATTGACCAAGAATACCTCTCATGACAAAAATATTCTTATTAAGATGATTGCTAAGCCAAAAACCGTAACCATATTCTGGGCTTTCAGGAAAACGCGCTTGAATAGATCTGGCTACAAAAGAAGAATCTAATAATTGCTTTGTATTCCATTTTCCAAAGTTTTTATAAAGTTTTCCAAAGCGAGCAAAATCTCTGGCATTTGTCGCGATACAACAATATGCCTTTACTAGACGATTTTCACTATCATCAACCTGCCAAAGAGCATTGTGTTCAAAACCCATAGGTTCTATAAAACTTTCAGAAAGGTAATTCGCTAACTTCTTATTTGTAGCTTTTTCTAAAAGAATGGCAAGCAATTGGGTGTTTCCGCTAAGATATTTGAACGATTCTCCTGGTTTTTCAACTACCTTTTGATTAAGTATAGTTTCCGCGAGGTTGTCATCATAATAGGCTCGAGCAGTAACACTAAAAGGGCTGGTATAGCTTTCTTCCCAATCGAGACCTGAAGCCATAGAGGATAAATCGCCCACGGTTGTATTAGTTCCTTCGTATTGCGGAAAGAAGTCACTAATAGGTTGTTTAATACTTGTTATATAACCATCCTGTATTGCCTTTCCTAAAAGGGCAGATGTAATACTTTTTGCCATTGAAAAAGAATTGGTTTGGGATGAGGAATCATAACCCGCCGCATATTCTTCATACCACAGGCTGTCATTTTTGATAACAAGAAAAGCAGTGGTTCCTAGATCCTTATTGGTCGCGGTAAGCTTTTCTGAAGCAATGGTGCGGTTATAGTCCTTGTGTTTTATCCAAGGTTCCGGTTTAGCACTTGACGAAATAATTTCATTTTCAAAATGAGGGTGATCATCAATATAGGCAGTAGTGTGTCCAGTTAAATACACCACGCGTACTCCTTTCAGGATGTACTCGTAATCGGTTGCATAGGCTAAGACAATTAAAGATAGTATAAGTAGAATAAATCCTTTAAAAAACCTCTTGAGATATTTCATGAGCATAAGTTAAAACAATTCTCCTTGTGTTACCGGACTTTCATGTGCTAGCAGCCATTTTTTACGATGTAAGCCACCTGCGTATCCTGTGAGGGAGCCATCAGTTCCTATTACTCTATGACAAGGAATGATAATAGAGATGGGGTTTTTACCATTTGCTGAGGCGGCAGCCCGAATAACTTTAGGGTCGCCAAGAGCATTAGCCATTTTTTGATAACTGGTAGTTTTACCGAATGGAATTTCCTGTAGTTCCTTCCATACTTTTTGCTGAAATTGCGTTCCTTCAGGTGCTAGGGTAAGCTGAAACAAACTTCTTTCTTTATTAAAATATTCTTTTAATTGCGTCACCGTTGTCACAAGTATTTCGGGAATATGTGCTGAAATTGCTTCTTCATTATCCATAAATATTACCGATACAAGACCAGCTTTTGCACCTTTTATTTCTAAAAATCCTATAGGAGAATCTATAACTACTCGTTCCATTAGGTTAAATATACGTGTTTACTCGTATTTTTTCTAGCTATGCTTGTCAATTAACTGATTTAATTGCATTTAAGCAAAAATGTACTTATGTTTACCTCCCCCTAAATACCTACTATGCGTCTAATTTTCCCCTTCATGATGCTATTAGTATCGCTATGTGGCGTTACTATATCTCATGCCCAAAATGAACAAGTATCGAAAGATAGCTTGTCAATTCTATGGGGCCAAACTAACACACATTTTTACAATTACAATTACAAGGAAGCAATAGAGAGCAGTGCTTTATTACTTCAACTTGCGGAAAGACAAGGAGATTCTTTGTATGTAACTAGAGCCTACAGTGATTTAGGGCAAATACATTATGCCATAAAAGATACAATAAAGGCCAAGCATTACTATGAAAAGTGTTTGGAGCACGCTATTTTAATACAAAATGATCCTTTGATTATTGCTGCTTACAACGATATCGGCAATGTAGTTGCAGAAAATGAGGCCAATTTTGAAAAATCCATATGGTATTATGAAAAGGCTATAGAGGTTAATGTTGTTTCTGGTAATGGCGAGGAAGAAAACCTGGTTCAGTTTATGAATATTGGTTGGACTTATTTAGATGCAAAACAGCACGAAAAAGCAATCGAATATTTAAGAAAAGCCAAAAAGTATAGCCTTTTAAAAAAGCAACATCCTCTTCTGGATTTAAATTTAGATATCCTCTTTGGGCGGTATTATTATTATGCTAACTTAAATGGACTAGCTACCAAGACCTTGAAGGAGACGGCCGAAAGAGCAACTTCAGAAAATTATATGGATCAAGCTTCAGAGTCCTATGAGTATTTGGCAAAAGTATACGAGCAAACAGGACAAATGAGAATGGCCATCGCTAGCCTTAGAAAACAGCATGAATTTGATGCGAAAATTCATGATACAGAAAGAGAAGCGCAAATGGTTGAGGTGAGTGCTAAATTTGCTGTGGAGGAGTATCAAAAGAACTTGGATAGTGCATTACAACAACAGATTCTTGGTGATGCATTGATTGAAAAATCACGTCAGTTGACTAGCATATTTATAATTTCTTCTATTGTTTGTCTTGTAGGCTTTTTTGCTATTTTACTGTTGTTTAGAGGTAGGAAAAAGTTTGTCAATAAACTGTATGAAAATAACCTTGAATTGACACGTGCTAAAAACAAAGCAGAACGTTTATCCCGATTAAAAACACGTTTTTTCTCTACGGTGAGTCATGAGTTACGAACCCCCTTGTATGGAGTTATAGGGTTGTCGTCCATATTAATGGAAGATGAACAATTGTCTTCTCATAAGGAAGATTTAAAGTCTTTGAAGTTTTCGGCCGATTACCTCTTGGCATTGATTAACGATGTCTTAATGCTAAATAGGATGGACGCCAATGGAATTCAGTTAGAGAAAACACCTTTTAAATTGATTCAATTGGCCGAGAGTATAAAGCACTCTTTTGCCTTCAGTCTCCAGCAAAACCATAATAGATTACACCTTAGTATTGACGAACGCTTACCTGAATATTTTCAGAGTGACTCCGTTCGCCTTTCTCAGGTGTTAATGAATCTTGTTGGAAATGCCGTTAAGTTTAACGAAAATGGAAATATCTGGATAGACATTACCCTTGAGGAAGAGAGTGAGAATGGCATTTTTAAAACTAAGTTTGCCATTAAGGATGATGGAATTGGGATTCCGCCAGAAAAACAAAAGATTATTTTTGAAGAATTTTCGCAGGTTCAAAACAAGAATTATAACTATCAAGGTACAGGTCTTGGTTTAACCATTGTTAGGAAGCTTCTCCATCTATTTGGTAGTGAAATTAAGCTGCATAGCGAGATAGGTAAAGGGTCGACGTTTTCTTTTAGTCTTCTTTTAGAAGAAGCCACGTTAACTACTGGCTTAGAAGAGCTTTCGGCATCAGATCAAGAAGAGTTAATCAATATTGTTCGACGTGAAAACCTTCATATCTTGGTGGTAGACGATAACCGAATTAATCAAAAAATTACTCAAAAGATTCTTGAGACTCGAAACTTTAAATGCAATCTCGCCAGTGACGGTATCGAAGCCATTGAGCTTGCGAGTGCTTATAATTACGACCTTATTCTGATGGATATCCACATGCCCAATATGAGTGGAATTGAAGCAACAAAACAAATTAGAAAATTCAACACCAATACTCCTATTGTTGCTTTGACGGCAGTAGAAGTTGCAGAAATTAGAAAAACCATATTGGACGCGGGAATGAACGATATTATTCTAAAGCCCTATGATGTGTCTCAGTTTTTAAACACTATTTTAAGAAACTTAAATAAGGTAGTTGAGGTCGAGGAAATCAAGAGCTAATGTCATCGTCAATTTGAATGCCCATACGCTGAGCTCTCCGTTCCCAGTTTTTCCTTGCCGCAGCTTGCATATCTTCTATTGCATCGCTTTCGTCCATAATTTCTAATCCTAGTAGGGTCTCAATGATATCCTCCATAGTTACAATACCTATCGTATTTCCAAACTCATCTACTACCAGTGCAATATGGGCTCTATTTTTAACAAAGGTCTCGAAAAGTTCTGGTAACGGTTTTTGAGCTGCCACCACAAATAGCTCTCGTTTTAAATCACCAAGCGCTTTATTAGCATGTTCTTCAACCATTTCTTCCAGTATATCATCCTTTAAAACAAAACCAGTGATGTTGTGAGTTTTGTCTTTATAAATTGGGATACGAGAAAAACGAAGGTTTTTGTGCTCGTTGTAAAATTCTTGTAATGTTTTTGTTTCATCTTCTAGAATGACCACCGGGAAAGGAGTCATTACATCTTTGGCTTGAACCAACTTAAATGCCAACAAATTTTTTATCACAGTACTCTCATTTTCTTCAAATACACCTTCCTGTTGTGCAGTATCAGTAATGACTACAAATTCTTCTCTACTCATTGTATTTACATGTGCTGACTTGCCAATTAGTTTAGTTGTAAGGGTAAGCAACCAAAGAATTCCTGTGTATTTTAGCGGAAAAATAATCGCATTTAGAGAGACAGCAGTAAATTTACCTAAACTTTTCCAGTAGGTGGCTCCAATAGTTTTAGGAATAATTTCAGAAACAACTAAAATTAATATGGTCATAATGGCCGAGATAATGGCGACAAAATTAAAGCCAAGAAAGGAGACATTAAAGCCACTCTCTATAGCCATTTTTCCTGCCTGGTTACCTACCAATATGGCGCCAACTGTATGAGCTATGGTATTAACGGTTAAAATGGCAATAAGTGGTTTGTCAATATCTTTTTTTAATTGGGTAAGCGTGCTCGCATAGCCCTTTCCTTCCGAAGTTTTCATCTTTAAATGAGTAGGAGTAAAACTTAGAAGAGCCGCTTCCAAAATGGAACACAGAAAAGAAAAAAAGATAGAAAGTATTGCGTAAACAATTAATAAGGTCATGCGCGTATTTTTACGATATAAATGTAAGCTAAATTTGGAGAAGTATCACCAACCCACGTATTGTGGGGGTTCAATTTCATTTAGGTTGAGATATACAATTAGTTGACCTCTGTGATGCGTGACGTGATCTTGAAGCAGATTTAGAATTTGAAGTTTACTCTTTGGGCCAGCAAAGAATGACACCTCTTCTTGTAAACTTGACTCGGCACTATTTTTAATTCTTTTGGAGGTAGCGGTAAAGGCGGCTTGTATCAATGCAATAGTTTCTTTTTTAGTGTTTGGTGGAGGTGTTTTCTTTCTTTCGAATTCCAATTCCGAAAAATAGGTAGTACTGAGCCAATCCATATTACCTTTGATGTGCATAAGCTGTTCTTTAAAACTCATTTGTCTATCTGTGGGTTTATAATTGTAAAGCGAATCGGGCATTGCTTCGGCTACGGCCAGGAGATAAGCTTTAGAATTGTCCCATTTTTCAAGAAAAGCATCCTTGGGTGTGATTTGTTGTCCAGACATAGAGTAAGTGAGTAATATAGAGGTGATTACTAAGATTTTTTTCATGATATATTTTGGGCTTAACTAATAGATTATTAGTGTATTAGAATTAAATTATTTCAGAATAATTCTTACTATTCAAATAGAAAACCTAAATTTACTGTAAACAATTGGGTTACTAAAGTGCCGTCGTACTTTTCAATCAAATAAGGGAGACTTCTATGGAAAAATATATCACAGCTTATAATAGTAAAAAAATAGATGCAAGCTTCAACTATACTTCGAAGGCGAAAAGATTTCGTAAGGGAAAATTTTATCTAATAAATAAGGATAATCCAAATGATGTTGAAATTCTAATAGGAGATGAGCTGGAAGCCGTTACTTTCACAAAAAAGCAAGCTAATAAAAGAGCAATTTTGATGATGCGAATCCAGCTTATTGTTACGGAAGACCTACTTCCTAACAAAAAGAAAATTATGCAAGATACACTAGTGGAATATGTTATTTCTGATGGTGATGTACAAGGCGACTATGTGTCGGATTTTGCAAAAACCCCGTTAGAATATAGAGATAAAACGAAATATACGTTTTTGGTAACCAAGCAGGTAGAAATAGAACTTAAATAAGTTAACAGCTATGAAAACTATTCTTTTTTTTTGCTTCCTTTTTATAGCAACCTTAGGCTTAAGTCAGGAACAACCAACGATCAACGATTTTAATTTTGAAAGTGTTTCCAACCCTGCTTTTGTATTATTAGATGAAACACCTTCAGCCATCAATACTCCGGAAAGTTTGAAATCCTTGGCGTTGTATCTTTCGAGTGGTTTTTCGAATACAAATATAGCAGTAGAGGTGAATCCATATTGGATTCTGGGCTGGAGTGATGCAGATACCTCGTATGAGGCCTATCGTGGGATTGTGAAAAAAGGTGAGAAACAACAAATAGATCCTTTTAAACGATTGGTGACTAATTCTTCGGTTTCTTTGGGTTATATAGATAAACAATTTGAAGGATTTGAAACTTCGCGGAAAGTCATAGCTTTTGGTGGGCGATTTACATTGTTTGAATATTATGATGCGAAAAGAACCCGAGAAGTGCTTAATGTAGTTTCGGCAGTAAGTGGAGGGCATTCTAATCTTACTCTGGATTTATTTGACGCTTTTATTCAAGCGCCGCCGAGAGATTTATCGACACCAAATGGTCCTGAATTTTGCGATGAATTTTTAGGTAATGGGACCATTCCACAAGAATATCGAGATGCTGCAGTTGGATTTTTTATTAAATACCCGGAGGTGAATGAACAGTATGATTCACCAGAGGAAATGCTTGAAGTATATTTTCGAGAGAATTGTGATGTTTCAAATGCCTTCATTTTTAATAAGAAAAACATAAAACCAACGGTTCGTTTAGATGGGGCTATTGGATATAGCTGGCTTTTTAAAGAGAATGATGTCAACGCACCTACGGCAAATAGATTTGGTACTTGGTTAACAGCAGATGTTGCCTTGGCATTTTCAGAAACGAACTATCTTCATTTCTATGGAATTGGTAAATATGTAGATGATGGGTTTATGGTTAATGAAGAGGGAATGTTTTTTAATGATACTTTTTGGGATTATGGAGCCAAGATTGAATTGGAGTATGACCGGTTTAAGTTTTCATATGAATATTTGGAACGGGCTGGTGTAGACAACCAATTTCGATCTGTAGGGAATATTACGTATCAACTTTCCAACGAAATGAGTTTGGTTGGAGGTTTTGGTAAAGACTTTCCAGAGGATGACAACCTGATTACCATACTAGGCATTAATTGGGGGATTAATTCTGGAGAAAAAAGTTTCTCTAAGAAATAAAGTTCACGACATCCTTTGCAAAATAACTAGCAATGATATGAGCTCCAGCTCTTTTTATCGCGGTAATTTGTTCCATCATAACGGCATCGTGATCTAACCATCCTTTTTCGGCTGCAGCCTTTATCATGGCATATTCTCCGCTTACTTGATATACTGCAACAGGGACTTCCACTTCATTTCTAATTTCACGAACAATGTCGAGATAGGCAATTCCAGGTTTTATCATCACAATATCTGCTCCTTCGTCTATGTCCATTTCGGTTTCCCTGAGGGCTTCATCTCTATTTCCAGGATCCATCTGGTAGGTTTTTTTGTCCTTTGGAACATTTTTCATATTTGCAGGGGCACTATCTAAGGCATCTCGAAAAGGGCCATAAAAGGCAGAGGCATATTTAGCGCTGTAGCTCATGATTCCAGTATCCGTGAAACCCTCATCTTCTAAAGCCTCACGAATAGTTAGGATGCGTCCATCCATCATATCGCTAGGAGCTACAAAATCGGCACCCGCTTCCGCATGTGAAATGGACATATCTGCAAGGATTTCGGCGGTATCATCGTTTAAAACTTTACCGTCAACTAACACTCCATCGTGGCCATAGATGGAATAAGGGTCGAGAGCGACATCGGTCATGACAAGCATCTCGGGACAAGCATTTTTAATAGTTTTTACGGCACGCTGCATCAAGCCATCAGGATTTAACGCTTCGGTTCCTTTATTGTCTTTCAAAAGGTCAGGTACTTTTACAAAAAGTAAGACACTCTTTAACCCCATTGACCAAAGTTGTTTTACTTCTTCAGAAAGCAGATCTAAACTATATCGATAGTAATTTGGCATGGATGCAATTTCCTCCTTTACTCCTTTTCCTTCCACTACAAAAAGCGGTACTAGGAAATCATTAGGGGTTATAATTGTTTCGCGAACAAGGCTTCTTATGGCTTCATTAGTTCGCAATCTTCGATTTCTTCGTATAGGATACATATGCATTTTTTTAGTTAGCGGTTAGACCCAATCCTTGGGGTTTTGTAACACTTTTATTAGTTCTTCTTCTTTACTTCCAGCTTCAGGATGGTGATCATACCTCCATTGTACTTGAGGGGGTAAACTCATTAAAATACTTTCAATACGACCATTGGTCTTAAGACCAAATAACGTCCCTTTATCATGGACTAAATTAAACTCTACATAACGGCCTCTTCTAATTTCTTGCCAATCCTTTTGTTGTTTTGTGAACAAAAGATCTTTTCGTTTTTCTACGATTGGAACATATGCCGACAAGAAACTATTTCCTACTTCGGTAACAAAGGCCGACCAGTCTTTCATTGTCATAGTGTCTGACTTTTTTAGATAGTCAAAAAACAAACCTCCAATACCACGTCCCTCTTGTCTATGAGCATTATAGAAGTATTCGTCACAGCGCGCTTTGTATTTTGGATAAAAACTAATATTGTGTTTATCACAGGCCGATTTGCAAGTTCGATGAAAATGAATTGCATCCTCATCAAATAAATAATAAGGCGTGAGATCTTGTCCTCCTCCAAACCATTGATCTACGATAGTTCCCGAGGCATCGTACATTTCGAAATACCGCCAATTCGCATGTACTGTCGGCACCATTGGATTTTTAGGATGTAGTACTAAGCTCAATCCGCAAGCAAAGAAATCTGCATCTTTTACCCCAAAATACTGTTGCATACTTTCAGGAAGTTTTCCATGTACCTCTGAAATATTTACACCTCCTTTTTCAAAAACAGCACCGTTTTCTATGACCCGTGTTCGTCCACCTCCACCTTCCGGTCTTTTCCAGAGATCTTCTTGGAAAGTGGCTGCACCATCAATAGTTTCGATGGCTGAGGTAATAGTGTCTTGCAGTTTTCTGATATAGGCTACAAATGGTTCTTTCATTACTTATTTTCAGTAGTATTTATTAATCTTACGGTTTCTGTTGTTGCTGCAGTCACCGAAAGCGGTAGGACTAAGATGATTCCAACAATAGGGATAAATAGCATGAACATAAAAATAATTCCATTACCCATTGCAACTCCACTGTGGTTGCGGACAAACTTTAGACTACTATCGTAATTGTAGTGTCGTTCTAAGGTATAGTCCATGTTTCCAAAACCGGCATAATACGCCTGTACTAAAAACAATAATATGGATGTAATTATGTTAAGCACTGGAATTAAACTTAGTAACAACAACGGAATAGTGAATAGAATTTCCATCATTAAATTACGTACGTTGATCCTAACGCCACGCCATAGCTGTGCACTAAAAGTAGTGTTTCGGTGCACATGCTGCTCTCCTAATAAATGCGCCTCTATTTTTTCTGATACGGGACTCATGAATGGAGCACTTAAAGCCATGATAATGTGTTTGTAAAGAATAAGACCAAAAGCAATAATCAAAAGGCTTCCCAAAATATCACTAAATTTTCTGAATCCTTCACTTCCCCATTCCCAGACCCATGCTTTTGAGATAAATCCACCTATATTATCACCAAGACCATAGGCAAAAAATCCAATAGTGACAGCAGTAAGGATACTGATGAGAATAGGAACACCGAAGTATTTCCATAATCCCAGTTGGGAAATAAGTTTTAGTGTTCCGCCATAGGCTTTAAGTCCACGAAAGATATTTTTAAACATATTATTCTGAAATAAATACTAATAGATTTGCATGATTTCTAATGTCATCAATTTTCTCCACTTTTTGGGCTTTTCGATTCAAATTTTGAAGTATTTGAACAATTTCCGGCTCTTTTCTATTAAAATAGATTAAAAAAAGCTGTCTCCCAATTTCATTATTGTGAAGATCCATGGCTTCATCTAAATTTTCGTTTTTGGTTGCTTTTTCATATAAACTGGTTACTTCTTTAGTGAAAGTGACGCTTTTTTCATTGTTTTTGGTTCGTTTTAGTGTTTTTTGGCAAAGAAGTATATTCCATAAGGCATGACGGAAAGCATTTGCTTTATTACTCTTGTGGTGGTTGTTTCCAAAAAGTTCATTACATAGCTCGAAAGTTCGTTTCGTTGCACCTAAGGTGGGTAAAATAAGTAATGGATGGGTGATGAATAGCCATCCAAATTGGATGAGCCCTAAGAGGCTCAATCGTTTTATTCTCCCCCAGAGCTTCAACGTTCTGCTTTATATTCCTTAACCGCTTCTATAAAAGCTCCAGCATTTTCAATAGGAATATTTGGTAAAATACCGTGACCTAAGTTGACAATGTATTGGTCCTTTCCAAAAGCGTCTATCATTTCAGTGACCATTCTTTTTATTTCGGCCGGAGGACTAAAGAGTCTGGTTGGGTCAAAATTGCCCTGTAGGGTAATTTTACCTCCACTAAGGTAACGTGCATTGCGAGGGGAACAGGTCCAATCTACACCTAAGGCAGAAGCACCACTTTTTGCCATAGTGTCTAGAGCGAACCAACATCCTTTTCCAAAAGCAATTACGTGGGTTTCGTCTTTAAGAGCATCAATGATTTGTTGAATGTATTTCCAAGAAAATTCTTGATAATCTACAGGTGATAGCATACCACCCCAACTATCAAAAACTTGAACTGCATTCACTCCATGTTTTACCTTTTCTTTGAGGTATGCTATGGTCGTGTCGGTTATTTTTTGAAGTAGTTGATGCGCAGCTTCTGGTTGAGTAAAACAAAATTCCTTGGCCTTGTCAAAATTTTTACTGCCTTGCCCTTGTACACAGTAGCAAAGAATGGTCCATGGACTTCCGGCAAAACCAATAAGTGGCACCTCATTGTTGAGTTTCTCTTTAGTCATGTCAATAGCATCCATTACATAGCCAAGACTATCTTTAATATCGGGGACAATAACGCGATCTAAATCCTGTGATTTACGAATAGGTTCTGGTAACCAAGGTCCTATGTCTGGTTTCATTTCGACATGAATGTTCATGGCTTGAGGAATCACGAGAATATCGCTAAATAATATGGCGGCGTCCATGCCATATCGACGAATAGGTTGCACGGTAATTTCACTAGCGAGTTCTGGGGTCTGGCAGCGAGTAAAAAAGTCGTATTTGTTTTTTAATTCCATGAATTCTGGAAGATAGCGTCCAGCTTGGCGCATCATCCAAACAGGCGGACGTTCAACTGTTTCTCCTCTTAATGCTTTTAAGAATAAATCGTTTTTAATTGTGCTCATCTTTCTTTTTAAATGTCTATTCGAACGCAGTCGAGAACTAATTGATATACTTTGTATTATAGAACCTCTCGACTGCGCTCGAGGGGACAATTTTTATGTTAAAACTTTTACCGCTTTGGCGATCACACTCTCTATATTGGTTGCATTTGCAACGATTACGTTACGGCTGTATTTTTTTGCTTCAGCCGCGGTTGTTTCTCCGATACAAAAAGCAGGAATGAATTCTATTTCATTTTTTGAAATGTGACTTAGAACCGCGCTTGGACTGAAAAATAGAATTCCATCCCATTTTTGATCAAATTTTCTAGGTTTTAATTCAGTTTGATACGTTTTCACCTCTAAAAAGGCAACTTCTTCATTTGTTAAGAGCGCTGGAAGCTCTTCTCTTCGTTCCATACCGCAGAAATACTGAAAATTAGATTTTCTGTGGCTTTTTGTTATATAAAGTCCTAATTCTTTTGAATTTTTAGCCGTTTTTACCACTTTGATTCCTTTTTCAATTAAAAGTGATGCGGTTTTTTCACCAACACAGAAACAGATCATTGTTGATAAAATCTCAGGATCATTTACTTTATTAAGAAAAGCTATAACGGCATTCTGACTTGTGAAAATAGCTCGTTCTATAGTGACAGGGATTTCAAAGTCTAAATAGTTAATCGCGATGGCGTTGTACTCTACTAGTTGAGCCTTAGCATTCAATAATAACTCACGTTGAGAAGCTGTTAATTTTTTGGTTGATAATAAGGAAATCATTTCAACGCTAATTTGATGGTTTTCATGAGTGCAGATCCTCCATTACTCAATAACTTTTTGGCGCAATTCTCACCAAATTTGAGATATTGATCTGTTGGGATGGATTCTTCAACTCTCAATTGAGTCTTACCGTCTAGTGAAAACAAACACCCTACAAAATGAATAGTATCCCCATCTGTTTTAGCGAAAGCACCAATTGGTGCTGTACAACCCCCTTCGAGAACGCTTAGAAATTGACGTTCAATATAGGTGCATATTTGGGTAGGAGAGTGATTTAGCTGAGCTGTTGCTTTCTGGCAATAAGTGTCTTTCTCTAAGGCAACAATCATCATAGCTCCTTGAGCAGGTGCAGGAATCATCCAGTCTAAATTGATGTGGTTTTCTGGTAGCACCTCAATTCTTTTCAGTCCCGCTTTTGCAAAAATTGCTCCTTGCCAACTGTGATCTGAGAGCTTTTGTAACCTAGTATTTACGTTCCCTCTTAAACCCACCACTTTATGGTGTGGATAACGATGCAACCATTGTGCTTTCCTTCTTAAACTACCCGTTGCAATAGTACAAGGATCATCAAAATTAGGTTGGTCTTTAGTCACCAAAATATCTTTAGATGAAGCCCTCTCAAGAACTGCCGCTTCAATAATGCCCTTCGGAAGTAAGGTTGGAACATCTTTCATACTATGTACCGCAATATCAACACTTCCGTTGAGCATGGCGATATCTAAAGTCTTGGTGAAAATTCCTGTAATTCCCAATTCGTAAAGAGGCTGGTCCAACACTAAATCCCCAGTGGATTTTACCGGAACCAATTGGGTTGAATAACCAAGAGATTCTAGCTGACGTTGTACCGTATTGGCTTGCCAAAGTGCCAAAGCGCTGTCTCGAGTCCCAATGCGAATTACTTTGCTCAAAGTTCTTTATTTTCTAATTGAAATATTTCGTGAAGTAAATCTATGTCTTGTTGGGTGGTACCGTTGGCATTTTTTAGATGATTTACTACTTGAGTGGTGATCTTTTGAATAATTCGATCACTAATTACCTCAGCTTGTTCTGTATTAAAATGGGCAATTTTCTTACGTTGATTGTCAATTTCACCTTCTTTAATCTGGGATAATTTTTGTTTTAATGCTTTGATAGTGGGGGCAAAGCTTCTGTGTTGATTCCAAGTGTTGAATTCTTGAGCAACTTCATCAATGATTTTTTCAGCAAGAGGGATTTGAGATTGTCTATGTGCTAATGTGG
>JAHZIZ010000211.1 GCA_022601215.1 Bacteroidota bacterium | reverse complement strand
TATTGTCGGGGTGGCAGGATTCGAACCTGCGACCTCCTCGTCCCAAACGAGGCGCGATAACCGGGCTACGCTACACCCCGATGGTGTAGTTTATAAAAATAAAAGAACACTCCTCTTTATTTAAGAGAGGGCAAAAATAACTAAAATAAAAGGTCTGGCAAATTAGAAACAGTATTTATTTTCTGAAAACCTTAAGAAGTTCATCTTGAAGATTCCATAGAATATTCAGTACATTTATTCTGTCAAAGTTTTCGTTATGAAACCACTACTCTACTACCTTACTATTCTTTTTACATTTCTTGCTTGTGCTCAAGGGAACAAGAATATTGCTATCCCAATTATTGCTGAAGGCACCCCCAACTACTTCATAGAAACTGTCGTGGAAGACTTAAACAATCCTTGGGGCATGACTTGGCTACCTGATGGTAGTATGCTTATTACAGAAAAAGCAGGAACCCTGCTACATGTAAAAGATGGTGTAAAAAAAGAAATTGGAAACATTCCTGCCATATACAATCGCGGCCAAGGTGGTTTTTTAGACATTGCGCTTCACCCTAACTATGCCGAGAATGGTTTTATCTATTTCACCTATGCTTCACAACAAGGAGGCGAGGTTGGAAACGATGGTGGCAATACCAAACTTTCTAGAGCCCGATTAGTGGACGGAAAGCTTGTGGATATTGAAGATTTATATAAGGCCGAACCTAATTCCACTCGGGGACAACACTTTGGCTCACGTATTGCATTTGACAACGAAGGCTTTCTATATTTCTCGGTAGGAGACAGAGGGAATAGAGATGTTAATCCTCAAGACATCACAAAGGATTGTGGCAAGGTGTATCGTCTTCATGATGATGGACGCATCCCTAAAGACAACCCGTTCGCAAATGATCCAAATGCAGTACAAGCAATTTATTCTTATGGCCATAGAAACCCGCAAGGCATGGCAAAGCATCCCACCACAGGTAAGATTTGGTCACACGAACATGGTCCAAAAGGAGGAGATGAAATTAATATCATAAAAAAAGGGGCAAACTATGGTTGGCCCATTATTTCATACGGAATCAATTACAGTGGAACTAAATTCACAGAAAAAACAGAACAACAAGGAATGGAACAACCTGTTTATTATTGGACACCTTCTATAGCACCTTGCGGAATGGACTTTATTACTGGAAATAATTACCCCAATTGGAAAGGGGATTTGTTGGTGGGTTCTCTTAAATTTAATTATGTCGAATTGGTAAGCCTAGAAGGAGATAAGGTTGTTGGTCGGGAAAAGATTGCTCAAGATATTGGAAGGGTACGAAATGTGAAAATGGGCCCAGACGATTTAATCTATATTGCCATTGAAGGTCAAGGTATTGTTCGATTACAACCTAATTAATGTTATGAAAATGAATGCACTTTATATCATGATCTTATTACTTGGATGTAATTCAACTTCAGAAAAAAAGAAACACACGGTACAGGACACAACTGTAATCACTCAAGATCTAAGTGCAAGTATGCAACGAGGCGAATTGGTTTATATGGATTTTTGTATCCAATGCCATATGGGCGATGGAGCTGGACTCCCAAAAAACTTCCCCCCTTTGGCTATGTCTGATTGGCTCTTAGATAAAAGAACTGAGAGTATTCAAGCCGTTAAATATGGTCAAAAAGGAAAAATTATCGTGAATGGTATTACCTATAACGGGTTGATGCCTCCTATGGGATTGACCGATGCGGAAGTGGCCGATGTAATGAATTACATTATGAATTCTTGGGAAAACACACAAGATCATATGGTAACAACTGAAGAGGTTTCAGCTGTTGAAAAATAACAAAACCCAAGCCTCTGATAACACAGTATTCTCATTACCTTTGTAAAAACTAATTACCTATGTTAATAATTGGTATTGCAGGTGGTACGGGAAGTGGAAAAACTACTGTAGTACAGCAAATCGTTCAAGAACTTCCTAAGTGCGATGTTTGCGTAATATCGCAAGATTCTTACTATAAAGATACGAGTGAACTTTCCTATGACGAGCGTGTTGCTATAAATTTTGATCACCCACAATCTATCGACTTCAATTTATTAGTAGCACACCTTCACGCTCTTAAAAGTGGTGAAGCAATAGACCAACCCGTGTATTCGTTTGTAGAACATAATAGAACAGGGGAAACTCTGGCTACGGAACCAAAAAAAGTAATTATTGTAGAGGGAATTTTAATTCTAACTCATCCAGAATTAAGAAAGATGTTTGATATCAAGTTATACGTACATGCCGATAGCGATGAACGATTGATTCGACGACTTAAAAGAGATATAGCCGAAAGAGGAAGAGACTTGGATGAGGTGTTGACGAGATATCAAACCACGCTAAAGCCCATGCACAATCAATTTATTGAACCGACCAAAGAGTTTGCTGATATCATTATTCCCACCAACCGATACAATACAGTGGCCGTAGAATTAATGCAGACCATTATTCATCAAAAATTAGCGTAAATTTAGTCGTGCGAATTTCAGAAATACTTAAGAGTAAATGGTTTTTGGTACTTAGCAGTACCTATATCATCATTTTTTTGTTGTTTGTGGTATGGATGATTTTTTTCGATACCAATTCGTATTTCATTCACAAAGAGCTGAACGATGAAATTAAAGCCTTAGAAGAAACTAAAGAATTTTATAAGGAAGAAATTGACAAGGACAAGGCCTTTATTGTAAAAATGAAAGACAGTAATGAAGTTGAGAAATACGCTCGAGAGAAATACTACTTAAAAAAGGCGAATGAAGACATTTATATCATAGAACATGAAGACAGTGTTAAACTGAAAAAAAAGCATGAGTAAATTTCTATTTGAAGAATTTGATTCTGTTTCTGCCAAACAGTGGAAACAAAAAATACAAGTCGACTTAAAAGGAGCGGATTATAACGATACGCTAGTTTGGCAGAGCCTTGAAGGTATTCACGTGAAGCCCTTCTATCATCAAGAAGAACTACCTAGCATCTTACACCCTATTCCTGGTCAGCCAGAGAAATGGTTTGTGGGGCAGCATATTTTTATAGATAAGTCTGCCGTTGCTCATAAACTAGCGTCAGATGTGCTTGGAAGAGGGGCGGAAGCATTATACTTTGCGGCAGATAAAAAATTTAATTTTGAAGTCATTTGCGATGAACTACCGTTAGATGGTATAACTCTCTATTTTACATTGAACTTCTTGGATCAGGATTTTGTCAATAGACTTATGACCTATTGTACAACCAAAAAAATCACTGTCTTTTTAGATATTGATATTCTTGGACATCTTGCTAGAACCGGAAACTGGTTTTATGATCGAAAACAAGACCATGAAATACTAGAAGGGTTGTTTACCCAGTTTACCTCCAGCAACATTATGAGTGTTGATAGCACGCTTTATCAGAACGCCGGGGCCAACATTGTACAACAACTTGCTTACGCTCTTGCCCATGCGAATGAGTATCTCAACCATCTCAAAGATCATAAAAATGCAAAGGAACTATCCATAACTTTTAAAGTTGCGATAGGATCGAATTACTTTTTTGAAATTTCAAAAATCAGAGCACTAAGAGAGTTGTATGCCTCGCTGGCTTCCGCATATGGAATGGAAGAAACATGCCACGTTATAGCCGTTCCTTCTAAACGTAATAAGACGCTGTATGACTACAACTTAAATATGCTTCGCACTACTACCGAATCCATGAGTGCAGCCATGGGAGGCGCAAATACCATTTGCAACATGCCATACGATGCACTGTATCACAAGAGTAATGAATTTGGAGAGCGAATCTCTCGAAATCAGCTTCTAATTCTAAAGGCTGAAAGTTATTTAGATGTAGTGTCTAATCCAGCAGATGGAAGCTATTATATAGAAAATATTACTCAACAATTGGCGGAAAAAGCATTGGAGCTTTTTAAAGAGCTTGAAAGAAATGGTGGTTTTCATAAACAGTTAGTAGCTGGAAGCATACAAAGAAAAATAAAAGAAAGTGCTCAAAAAGAACAAGCTTTGTTCAATGATGGAAAACTAATTCTGGTAGGAACAAATAAATATGCGAATGAAGATGATCGAATGAAGGATGATTTAGAACTCTACCCATTTATGAAAATATCTCCGAGGAAAACCACTA
>JAHZIZ010000210.1 GCA_022601215.1 Bacteroidota bacterium | reverse complement strand
TTTCATTCTATAACAGTTAAGTAGTATTAACTAAAATTTATAGATATGAAAAAAATGTATCAAAGAATGATGTTACTAATTTTAACCCTTTCAATGTCGGGTGTAGCATCTGCTCAAATTCAAAGAGAATGTCAACAAATGACACCTTGGCTCATTGGCGGCATTAGTAATTGTGAAATCAATGTGACTGCCAAAGACCAGCAAGGTGCTGGCCCAAACGGATTTACATACACTTGGAAGGTAAATGGCCAAACCATTGTAAACAATGGAACTAGCAATCATTTTAATTATCCAGTAAGTGCTGGAGGAAATTATACAGTAACTGTAATTTTCACTATCCCTAACTCCGTGCCTCTATGTACAGCTTCAGGTTCGGCAAGTTATACTGCGCCTTCTAGTTGTGGCGGTAACAATGACCCAACCTGTCCATCGAATGGAATTTTTGTGAACAACGTGGAATGTACTTCTTCTGGAGGAGGAGATGCATCTGCCAATTGGAATGTAAATGCCAGTGATGTAGACTTCATTACTTGGAGATATTCTATTGGACCTCACTCTAATGTTTCTTTAGGAACAACGCAAGGTAATAGCAATGGATTACATCAAGTAAACTGGAATTTACCACAAGCCAATCAACCAATTCCTGGGACTTGGGATCATTATAACCTTGTTGTAAAAGCAAGAGCTTATTTAGTGGACGGTACCGTTTGCCAAGAATACCTCAAAATTATAACACTCGACTGTCCAGGTGGCGGTGGGGGTAATGAAAAGGTTGGGATCATTCCTAACCCTACCACAAGCAAGTTTAGCATAAAAAGCGAAAAGAAGGCTCCCATAACAGGGCTTACAGTTCGAAATGTATACGGAAGAGTAGTTGCATATACCTCAAAAGACTTATCGAAAGAAATTGATTTATCAAATCAAGTAGCTGGTATTTACTTTGTTGAAATCAACTTCGCAGATGGAAGTACAGAAAGCGAAAAAGTGATTTTAGAAAAATAATCGATTATCAGAATCCTAAATCGGCTCATGTTTTTCATGAGCCGATTTTCATATTTACATTAGATAACTACGAATATTAATTGGATAGCAGCGCTTACCTATTCTCTATTTCTTTTTCAAACTATTATCCTGAATTTAGATTCTCATAAAAAAAGAACCTATGTCAAGCGCGCTAAAATTAAATTCCGACAACTCAAATGAAAATCCTTCTCGAGCAACAGAAACTGACGCCACATATACAATTCTTCTTAATCAATTAAAGGCGGCAACAGAAGGTTATGAATATCACAAAAAGAGAAAGAATTCATTAAAAAAAAGAATCGAAGAACTTATGCAACCTAGCACGAAAGCCAACACTATACGTATTTCTAAGGAGGTGGTAAATGATATTATGACCCGCTTAAAACAATTTGAAAAGGAAAAAAGATTTCTTTCACCAGATGTTAACCTGCAAGGTCTCGCCAAGGAGTTTCAAACCAATTACAATTACCTTTCAAGAATAATCAATCACATAAAAGGAAAAAATTTTTCCACTTATATCAATGACCTACGTGTAAGCTATATCTACACCGAGCTTAAAACAAATTCATTGTATAAAATGTATACGGTAAAGGCGATTGGATACGAAATAGGTTTTAGAAGTACCGAATGTTTTAGCAAAGCCTTTCATAAAAAATACCATATGTATCCTTCACACTATTTGAAACAGCTATAAACAGGTTAATCTTTATAAACTACCCCATCTTTCATTACAAAAATTACATTTTGGAGTGTGGTAATGTCTATTGTAGGATCGTCATTAACAGCCACAATATCGGCAATAAAACCAGGCTTCAAAGCCCCTAGTTTGCCTTCCATATCTAAAAGTCTCGCGTTGGTAATGGTTGCCGATTGAATAGAAAACATGGGGGACCATCCCGTTTCTACCATATACTGAAATTCCTTTGCATTTTCACCATGCGGAAAAACACCTGCGTCAGTACCAAAGGCAACATTCACCTTATTTTCGTATACCATTTTCATAGTCTTTCGCAATCCTTTGTCAACTTTCATAATTTTAGGTATGATTATATCTGGATAATAACCTGGAATATCAGCCTGTTTTCTCACATAACGTCCGGCAGACAAAGTAGGGACTAAATAGGTATTGTATTCTTTCATTAGCTGAGCGGTTTCTTCGTCCATTAGAGAACCATGTTCGATAGTCTGAACTCCGGCTTTAATAGCACGTTGCATCCCTTCAACACCATGAGCATGAGCTGCCACTGACATCCCATATTCCTTTGCTGTTTTTACAATCTCATTCACTTCTTCCTGGGTGAACTGAGGATTTACTCCATTCTTACTAACACTCAAAACACCACCCGTTGCAGTGATTTTTATACAATCGGCTCCATTTTTATAACGTTGGCGTACTGCCTTTCTAGCATCTTCTGGGCTATTAATTACACCTTCGTATGGGCCAGGGTCGCCCATTAATTCACGCTTCATTCCGTTCGTTGGATCTGCATGCCCGCCTGTTGTTCCAATCGCCTTTTCAGCGGTATATATTCTTGGTCCAGGCACTTGCCCTCTGTTAATGGCATTCCGAAGGGAGACATTCACACCACTTCCACCCAAATCCCTAACCGTTGTGAATCCGGCTTCCAACGTTCTTTTGGCGATATCGGCCGCTTTATACGCAACATCAGCATCATTTAGCGTAAACCGTTCTAAATAACGCTTAGGGTTGGTTTCCCCTTCCAAATGAACATGCATATCAATAAATCCAGGCAGCACTGTTTTAGTTTGTAAATCAACCACTCTATCTTTTGAATTGTTCCCCGACACAAAACCGTTTTCAATCCGTTTGATGGTTGTTCCAGCAACAACAATTGTCTTATTGCTCACTATTTTCCCATTCTGAGTATCGACAAGTTTACCACACTGCAAGTAAGTATCTTGTGCAAACAACTGGGCACAACTAAATATAACTAGTAATAGTAATGTATTTTTCATACCAGAAAGATACAACAACTTAAAAATGTAGTAGTAGAAAAAAATTCCCTAAAGCCCGCGCACTTTTTGCTCCCATTTCCAGGCGCTCTCCAACGCTTCCTCCATTGTTTTTTGGGTCTGCCAACCAAGTACATTGTTAGCTTTGGTAGTATCCGCATAGACAGAAACAACATCCCCTGAGCGTCGTCCAACTATTTTATAGTTCAGTTTTTCACCGCTTACCTTTTCAAAAGCTGCGACTACTTCAAGAACAGAACTACCTCTGCCTGTACCCAAATTAAACACCTCATAAGGCATAAGGTTTTTCTTACCCATAAGGCGTTGCAATGCGACAACATGAGCTTCAGCTAAGTCTACTACATGAATGTAATCACGAATACAGCTCCCATCTTTAGTGCCATAATCATCTCCAAAAATAGAGAGTTCCTTTCTTAAACCAGCTGCCGTTTGGGTAATAAATGGAACCAAGTTCTGCGGAGATCCTTTTGGTAATTCTCCTATTTCTTGCGAATCATGAGCTCCTATCGGATTAAAATATCTAAGAGAGATTGCTTGCAGTATTGTCGATTTACAGGTGTCAAAAATGATTTCTTCACTAATCTGCTTGGTATTTCCGTAAGGAGACATTGCGCTTTTTACTGGGGCATCTTCAGTTATCGGCAATACATCTGGCTCTCCATATACCGTACAAGAAGAACTAAAAATGAAATTTGTAATTTCATGCTTACTACATTCTTGCAATAAATACACTAAAGTGTTTATATTGTTTTCATAATACAATAGCGGAGATTCCACGCTTTCTCCTACGGCTTTACTCGCAGCAAAATGAATAACGCCCTCGACTTCATTATTTTCAAAAAAACGAGTGACTTCTATCTTATTACGCAGATCTATATTATAATGAACAGGGCGGATGCCTGTAATGGTCTCGATACCATCTAATACCGACAGCTCTGAGTTATAAAGGTTATCTATAATAACAACCTCTAAACCTTCTTGCTGTAATGCTACTACAGTGTGCGAACCAATATATCCAAGTCCGCCAGTAACCAATACTTTTCCCATAAATTATTTCCTACTAGATGAATTAAGAGTTATTTGGTTGCAAATGCTATTATTGTTTTAGTAATAAAGTCAATTTGTTCATCATCCAACTCTGTATGCATGGGCAACGAAATCACCTCTTTAACCAATTGATTGGTCACTTTAAAATTGTCTTCATTGTATCTAACATCGGCATAAGCTTTCTGACTATGTAATGGAATAGGATAATAGACTCCACATGGAATATCATTTTCTTGTAAATGTTTTACAAGAGCATCTCTATCTATATTCACAACACGGAGCGTATACTGATGAAATACATGACAATCACAGTTATCACAAATAGAATTCGCTGCCAGTTGACACGAACCTGTAGGAGTGATAATGTTTTCAAATGAAGAAAAAGCCTCGGTATATTTTCTTGCAGCATTTCGCCTTGCAGTATTATAGGCATCTAGATGCGGTAATTTTGCTCTCAACACAGTCGCTTGAATAGAATCCAATCTGGAGTTCACGCCTACCACGTCATGATGATATCGCACATACATCCCATGATTTACAATACCTCTAATAATATGCGCCAAGTCATCGTCATTAGTGAAGATCGCTCCTCCATCTCCATAGCACCCCAAATTTTTAGATGGAAAAAATGATGTTGAAGCAACATGGCCTATGGCACCTGTCTTTATCTTCACTCCATTTTTCCCAGTATAATCTGCACCAATTCCCTGAGCATTATCTTCAATAACAAAGAGGTTATGTTCACTTGCCAGCTCCATGATTTCATCCATTGGCGCTGCTAGACCAAACAAATGGACAGGAACAATGGCTTTAGTTTTTGGTGTAATTGCGTTTCGTATGGCGGCCACGTCTATATTAAAACTAACAGGGTCCACATCAACCAACACCGGTGTAAGACCGAGTAATGCAATTACCTCAACGGTCGCCGCAAAAGTAAAATCGGCAGTAATCACCTCATCACCGGGTTTAAACCTAACCCCATCATTGCTACTTGCAGCGCATCAGTTCCATTTGCACAAGGAATTACATGCTTCACGCCGAGATATTCCTCCAATTCCTTTTGAAATTGATGTACTTCAGGACCGTTTACAAAAGCCGTAGATTCAATAACATCTAATACTGATTGATTAACACGATCTTTAATGTGTTCGTACTGACCTTTTAGGTCTACCATTTGTATTTTACGCATAGTTACTTTCTGAAAATTCCTTGTAAAATTACAAAATTTGAATGGGCTAGGACGACATAGTGGCTAGTAAGTTTAAAAGGTCTTCTCGTATAAAACACGAGTGTTAAATTAATAAATAACGCTATTTTAGCCTTATGAGAGCACTCTATGATTTTCTTACTAAAGTGACTTATGGGCACTTACAGGTAGCTCAAAACTTTAGCAGTAAGCTTACATTGTTTGTCCAAGGAAGAAAAGAGTCATTTTCGAAATTAGAAAAAGCCCTTTCTAAAACTGATAAGACCCTTTGGTTTCATTGTGCTTCTTTAGGGGAATATGAGCAAGCTGTCCCCATTATACAGGCTTCTAGAAAGCGTTTTCCAACTTATAAGATTGTGCTTACTTTCTTTTCACCATCTGGTTATGAAATCAAAAAGAACAACTCGCTCGCCGATGTTGTTGTTTATCTGCCCTTTGATACAAAAAAAAATGCCCAGCGTTTTCTCAAGATCGTTAGACCTGACATGGCCTTGTTCATTAAATATGAAATCTGGCCCAATTACCTTATAGAATTAAAAAAACAAAATATCCCTTCCATCCTTATTTCTGGTCTGTTCAGAAAAAAACAAATCTTTTTTAAAGGTCATGGAGGGTTTATGCGAAAAGCTTTAAAAACGTTCGACCATTTCTTTGTGCAGGATATTATTTCTAAGGAGCTTCTGAACACACTCCATCTAAAAAATGTTACCGTAAGCGGCGACACTAGATTTGATCGCGTATCCCATCAAATTGAAGTAGACAATACGATAGATTTTATTAGCAAATTTAAGAATGACCAACTTTGTGTGGTCTGCGGAAGCACATGGCCAGAAGATGAATCTATTTTACTGAGAACCATTAATGAGGCGGGTAGCCAAGTGAAGTTTATAATTGCTCCTCACAAAATTGAGGATGATAAAATTCGATCCTTTACGAATAGACTTAAAGTCCGCTCGGTTCGTTTTACTGAAATGCAACATGAAAATCTTGCCGCCAATTCTGTATTTATACTTGACACCATTGGAATGCTTACTAAAGTGTATAGTTATGCAGACATTGCCTATGTTGGTGGAGCAATGGGCTCCACAGGTTTACACAACATCTTAGAACCGGCCACTTTCGGTATTCCTATTGTAATTGGAAAAGAATTTGATGGATTCCCCGAAGCAAAGCGACTACAACAGCTCGCAGGATTATTTGCTGTTTCTTCATCGGATGAATGCGCTACCATTTTACAAAAACTGATTAATGATACTAACTTCCGAACTAAAACTGGAATGATCGCTGGTCACTTCGTGAATAGTAATACTGGGGCCACGAGAATTGTGATGAATTATCTTCAGGAAAACCTTACACGCTAACAGCCTGATTTAAATACCTTCTAAACGGCACCAATTCTAAATACACGCTAATTAGCTCCTCCTCAAACGCTGGATCCATAACTTCTGCCTTAGAAAAATGTTTTCCTGCCGCAAAAGATTTCCTTTTAAGCAACTCAATATGCGCATG
>JAHZIZ010000209.1 GCA_022601215.1 Bacteroidota bacterium | reverse complement strand
CTCATACAGAAACTTCGGTTAGTGATGAGGCTATCGTCATAACACCTGAGCCAATCTCTTTTATTACTCATCCTTATGAATGGAGTTTTGAGCAGTTTAAGCACGCTGCATTACTCACCCTTCAAATTCATAAATATGCGCTTTCTAAAGGGTTTATTTTGAAGGACGCATCGGCGTACAATGTGACTTTTCATAAAGGAAAGGCTGTTTTTATAGACACCTTGTCTTTCGATTTTTATGAAGAAGGAACACCTTGGAGAGCCTATAAGCAGTTTATTACACATTTCTTTGGCCCCTTGGTGTTGGCAAAATACCATGGAACCGATATATTTAAAATGCTGCAAACTCATATCGATGGAATACCAGTGAAGTTGATTGCGTCATTACTTCCGAAGAAAACAAAATTAAGCTCCACCTTATACACCAATATTCATTTGCTGGCTAAGATGGAGGCTAAGCATAGCGAAGATTATACTGGAGTGACCAAAGTCGCTACTTTATCCAAGAAAGCTCAGACAAATATCATTACAAATCTGTTCAATTTTATTAAAAACTTAGAATTGAGGGAGGCCAGTGAATGGGGAGATTATTATAATAAAACGAACTATAACGACGCTGCGTTTGAAGGGAAAAAAGAACTCAATCGTGAATGGGTACTTCCAATGAACCCCAAAAAGCTTATTGATGTTGGAGGTAATGATGGGACCTTTGCACGAACAGTTCTGCAAGAAGTTGAGGAGGTATTGGTAACCGATATAGATAGTAATGCAGTCTCTTTTAATTACCAACAAGTACAGAAAAATGGAGAACAGAATATGCTACCTTTTGTCTGTGATGTTTTACAGCCTGTTCCTGGGGTTGGATTTAATAATACCGAAAGAGATTCATTGATAGCACGTTTAACGGAGTATGCCCCGGATATTACTCTTGCCTTGGCACTCATACATCATATAACACTTTCAGGAAATGTGCCGTTTGAGAAGTCAGCCGAATTTTTTGCCAAGTTTTCAAAACATCTTATTATTGAATTTCCTAAGCGAGAAGACTCTTGGGTGTCTTCTTTGCTCACTAGAAAGCGAGAATTCATAAATCATTTCGACTTCTATAATGAAGCCCAATTTGAACAAGGATATTTTACCTATTTTACACTTGTAAAAAAACAGGAAGTTGCAGGTACTCAGAGAGTGATGTACTTGCTAAAGGTTAAATAAACTCATTTGAATCAGTTTTTGCATAAGTTGCTTTCGTTTGTCGATAAGGATCGGCCAATCGTAGCTGGAATTGCCACAGGGCTGTATCCCGTGATTATATACTATACCTATAACTATACCTTGGTGAATTCATGGGAACAGTTGTTGTTCTTCGGAATTGTGTTTCAATTACTTCCTTGTATAATAGCACTCATAGTTTACAAAATATCAAGGCGTACTGCGTTTGTAAAATGGCGTGAGCCGCTATTGGTATTATTTAGCCTTTTTGTGTTTTTTGTGTTTGTAGAGATTGGTCTGCATGCGGAATTAAAGAAGAAGTTGGCGTTACTTACATTGGTGGTTTGTATTCCCATTTCTTTGTTACTTCGGAAGTATTTATCAAAAATCATCCTATTACAATATGTAATTGCCTTAGTGGGCTTATTTAGCTTAGTTCCAGCTTTGGTTGAAAATTGGAATATTTCTTCAGAATGGAAGGTGCAACCGGATCATATAAATGCAACTCAATTTAAAACGTTTCCTAATGTGTATTATATTCAGCCTGATGGGTATACTAATTTTTCTGAAATTAAAAAGGGACATTATCTTCATGATAACACGGACTTTGAACACTTTTTGCAGGTTAACGGATTTAAAAACTATGATAATTTCCGAAGTAATTATACCTCGACCCTGGCCTCAAATGCATCGATGTTTTCTATGAAACATCATTTTTACAACGGTAAAACGAACCCCCACGAATCGGTAGAAGCTAGAAAAAATGTGATTTCAGAAAACCCAGTGTTAACCATTTTTAAGAACAACGGGTATGCAACTCATTGTATTACTGAGACTCCTTACTTGCTTTTGAATCATCCGAAAATGGGATTTGATAGTTGTAATTTCAGTCCAGCAGAGATCCCTCTAATAGGAAAGGGGTTTAGAAGGCGTAAGTCTGTAGTGACTGATTTTAAGAAACGCATGACTCAAATAGATAGTACCCCAAATTTCTTTTTTATTGAATTTATCGCGCCAGGTCATATTCAAGATGGCGGCACCGCGGAAGGTGAAAAGAAAAAATGGTTGAATAATTTAAAAAATGCCAATCGGACACTTCAAGATCTTGTTTCGACTATTAAAAGAACCGATCCAAATGGTCTGATAATTATACTCGCCGATCATGGCGGGTATGTTGGATTCGAGAAGGCCAGTGATATTTATAAAAAGACTATGGACAGAGATGATGTGTATTCAATTTTCTCGAGCCAGTTATCCATTCATTGGCCAGAAAATACGCCCCCTTCTTATGATGATAAGTTACGGACATCGGTAAATATGTTCAGAACCGTGTTTGCTTATCTAGCTATGGATTCAACGCTAATGGAGGTGCTGCAAGATGATATTAGTTTTATTACGATTCACAGAGGAGGTGAGAAAGGAGTTTTTCAATATATCGATGAGGATGGCACAGTTGGATGGAAGCAAAATGAAATCGAAAGGGATTAAACTAATGTAAGTTTCAATGATAACTATAAATGAGCGGTATGTAAATTTGTAGTCAAGTGAATTTAAT
>JAHZIZ010000208.1 GCA_022601215.1 Bacteroidota bacterium | reverse complement strand
CGAGAACTATTTATGGCTTCAGAAAAAATCATCTTAGGAATCGATCCAGGAACTACAATTATGGGATTTGGTCTTATCAAAGTTGTTGGGAACCAGATGCAATTCTTACAATTAAATGAGCTGAAATTATCTAAATACGATGATCATTACGTGCGTCTTAAACAAATTTTCGAGCGAACCATCCAGCTTATTGACACCTTCCATCCAGATGAGATCGCTATTGAAGCCCCTTTCTTTGGAAAGAATGTACAATCGATGCTCAAACTAGGACGTGCTCAGGGTGTTGCCATGGCCGCGGGACTGTCACGTGAAGTGCCAATCACGGAGTACTCACCTAAGAAAATTAAAATGGCTATTACTGGAAATGGGAATGCCACTAAAGAGCAGGTAGCTAAAATGCTACAATCCATTTTAGGACTAAAAGAGTTGCCTAAAAACCTAGATAGTACAGACGGACTAGCGGCGGCGGTATGTCATTTTTACAATGCTGGTCGCATTGATGTAGGGAAAAGTTATAGCGGTTGGGCAGCTTTTGTGAAGCAAAATGAAAAACGAGTTGATAAGTAATGGATGTCTATTCATTTTCTAAATTAGTTATACTGATACGTATGTTCTTACTATACTTTTTAAGTAAAGAGTTCTATCATACCCAATTTAAAAATAAGAGCGATAAGGTTATTTGGATGATCATTATTATCGGATTCGGTTATTTAGGATACTCCATGTATTTGGCTTTTCGGCGGAAGTTGATTGTTCGACGAAAATTTGCACCAATGTTTAATGACAGATCGTGAAAAAAACAGACACAATATGTAATAATTGCCATCAGAAAGTAGTAGGAAACTATTGCAGTTTCTGCGGTCAACGCATGACCGTTGGTAAAGTTACTTTTAAAGAAATTTTTAATGATCTTTTTACAGCGTTATTCTCTGTTGAGGCTCCCTTTCTAGTAACGATACGATTGTTGTTTTTGAGTCACGGAACTTTATTCCGGAATTATCTATCAGGGAAACGAAAATCTTATTACAAGCCTGTCGCATTTTTTATTCTAATCACGGTGGTCCATATTTTGATTAGGTCTCTTATTAAGTACGATCCTTTTGATGGGATGGAACAGGTAGAAACCAGTAAAGTTGATCCTTCTCTTTTTGTGGAGGCAGGACAGTTTATGGTGACTAACATTAACAATGTTCTTTTCTTTTTTGTTTTGACCCTTGCGCTAAGCCTCAAGTTGTTTTTTTACAAGTACTATACTTTTGTCGAGTACCTAGTGGTTTCTTTTTATTTGGTGAGTGTTTATTCTTTTTTTGGGACCTTGGCACTATTATATTTAAAATATCTTGACGGAAGTCTTCAAGCATTGGGGATGCTTTTAATGTTTATTTATTTTCTATTTGCCATGGTTTCGTTTTTTAAAGAAAAGAGGATCTTGGTGTTGGTTAAATCGATACTCAGTTATATTGTAGCTCTTTTGCTATACGTTGTTCTAGGTTTTGGCATTTCAGTTTTAATCGTCTATTTTAAACAATAAATATGTCCGGTATCTATCTCCATATTCCCTTTTGTAAACAGGCATGCCACTATTGTGATTTTCATTTTTCAACGTCCTTAAAGAAAAAGGGTGAATTAATCAACGCTTTGTGTCGTGAATTAATACTTCGGAAAGAGGAATTAAAAGATGACATACAAACAATTTATTTTGGAGGAGGAACCCCGTCATTGCTTTCTGCGGAAGAACTTGGACAAATTTTTGACACCATCTACCAGCACTATTCAGTAACGGATACTGCTGAAGTTACACTAGAAGCAAATCCAGATGATCTATTGTTAAATTCAGAAAACTCAGAAATTGTTTTCGAAGGGTATAAAAAGGTCGGTATTAACCGTCTTTCCATAGGGGTGCAATCTTTTTTTGAAGAGGATCTTATAGTAATGAATAGAGCTCATAATGCAGCGGAAGCTTTGCATTGTATTGAAAAAGCGAAGTCATATTTTGAAAACATTAGTATCGATCTTATCTATGGTATTCCGGGCATGAGTAATGAACGTTGGCTAGAAAATGTCGAAAAGGCATTGGCTTTAAAGGTTCCTCACCTTTCATGTTACGCGTTGACTGTGGAACCTAAAACGGCATTGAAAAGTTTTATAGAAAAAGGCATTATTGCCCCCGTCGATGATGGTGTTGCTCAGGCACATCACAAACTCTTGGTTTCTACCTTGGAGGACCATGGTTATATCAATTACGAATTTTCGAATTTTGGGAAGCAAGGGTGGTTTTCACAGAATAACATGGCTTATTGGCAAGGCAAGGCTTATTTGGGGATTGGACCTTCTGCTCACAGTTACGACGGTAACCAACGAAGCTGGAATGTGGCAAATAATGCCAAGTACATTCGGGCGATTGCTAGTAATGAATTGCCCTTGGAACGCGAAGTTTTATCCAAAAATGATAAGTATAATGAGCATGTCATGACCAGGCTAAGAACGCAATGGGGAGTGTCTTTGGATGAGGTGTCTAATCTGTTCGGAGATCATTATAAGGAATATCTTTTGCAGCAGGCATCCTCGCATATTGCAGCACATAGACTCTTCTTAAAACAAGATCAACTCATCGTGACCAGGACAGGAAAATTTTTAAGTGATGGAATCGCTGCAGACCTTTTTATGCTAAGTCAATAGTGATAATTCTTTATTGTATCTTTCCCTTGTGAAAGCAACATTCAATATAAAAGAACAGGATTATAAGGTAGATATTTCTAAACCAATTGATCTATCCATTCCTTTGCAAGCCAATGGTGAAAATCCTAATGCGTGGTATATTAGTGAACCAGAAATTAAACCTGTACAGTTAGATGGTTGGATAGGGAAAGTGAGTGAAGGAGCAGCCGTTAACTTCAATAATATTGCATTCAATCCGCATTCTCATGGGACACATACGGAATGTGTTGGGCATATAACTAAGGATTTTTATTCGGTGAATAAAGCGCTGAAAACATTTTTTTTTCTTGCGGAAGTGATTTCTGTAATTCCTGAAGAAAGAGGAGAAGATCGAGTTATTACTGCAATACAACTTAAACAACTTCTAAATAAAAAAAGACCGGAAGCCGTAGTCATTAGAACACGACCTAATCCAGTTACGAAAAAAAATAAAAACTACGATTACACCAATTGGCCGTACTTGGAAGAAGCAGCGGCTATGTACCTAAGAGACATTGGTGTGAACCATCTATTAATTGACCTGCCATCGGTTGACAAAGAAAAAGATGAGGGCGCACTTTTGGCTCATAGAGCGTTTTGGAATTACCCAAAAGAGACTCGTCATGATGCTACTATAACCGAATTCATTTACGTTTCGAATAAGACAAAAGATGGGTGCTATCTGCTTAATTTACAAATAGCTCCTTTCGAAAATGATGCCAGTCCGAGTAAACCCATACTTTATGAAATACTATAATGCTAGGACGTTATTTCTTTTTTGGGTACTACACTTTTTATTGACAAGTACATTAATGGCCCAAAATTATGAGCGTGTAGATGCCACTATTGAAATGTATCCTAAACAATTCAATTCGGTCGAAGAACTGTCTGCATTTATAACACGAGATTTCTCAACAGAAGAAGAGAAAGTTCGTGCTATTTATACCTGGCTTATTCATAATGTATCCTATGAACCCGATGAATACAAAAATTTTAATTTTAACTTCAAAAATTATAGGGAGCGAAATCAGAAGGAAGAAAAGACGCGACAGCGGGTTATAAAAAAAACGGTGAAAGAAGGAATTGCTGTCTGTGAAGGTTATGCCATGGTCTTTGAGCGACTTTGTGAGTTACAAGGGATTTCAAATTATTTGGTTCGAGGAGATGTTAAGACTCACTTTCACGATATAGGCCGACCCTTTAAAAAAATTCATATGTGGAATGTAGCCTTTATTGATGGGAATCCATTTCTATTTGATCCCACCTGGGGAGCTGGAAAATACAGAGATCGATTTATTAAAGACCCCTCTTATTTTTACTATAAAACACCACCTAAATTATTTGGGAAAACTCATTATCCCCATCAACAAGAAGACACTTTTTTGTCTCATAAATTCACAAAAGAATCTTTTGCGAATATGCCATTAATTATTAATGAGGAACTAGAATTAGAAGCCCTTCTGTTGCAACAGCAAGGAGTTATAGCGTCCGCTTTAGAGGGCGGCGTCATTCCTTTTCGGATTAAAAGTAAAGAGGTGCAATCGGTTAAGTATTCCTTCGGAAAAGAAAAAAGTACTGTGCCATTTACTTACAAATCGGGCATATTATCTTTTGAAATTCCAATAACTTTGGGACAAGAAAATTTACTCATCTATTTTGATGATGCACCTGCATTGGGATATAAACTAAAATAAGATGAATATTGAAGAATTTAGAGCATATTGCTTAGCAAAGAAAGGAGTGACAGAATCATTTCCCTTTGACGAACAAACTTTAGTGTTTAAAGTAATGGGTAAGATATTTGCTTTATCAGGATTGGAACGTTTGCCTACTCAAGTTAATTTGAAGTGTGATCCGGAGCGATCCGCTATATTGAGGGAGGAATACGATGGACAGATTACAGGAGCTTTTCATATGAGTAAATTACACTGGAATTCGGTCATTTTAGCATCCATTCCTCGAGACTTAATTTTCGATTTAATAGACCACTCATATGAATTGGTCGTAGCGAAAATGACCAAAAAATTAAAAGCCCAACTTGATGCGCTCTAACATTATGAGAACACCGTTACAATTTTATAAACAACAAATATCGGAGCATCAGCAAAAGATAAAAATGATTTCAAAGAAGTTGTGGGCGTCTGGTTTGTTACGTTTAGCTGTTTTTATTAGCACGGTCTTTTGTGTATATTTTTTCTTTGGAAACCTAAAACTTGTTATTGGATGTATTGTACTCGGCGTGGGGCTGTTTTTGTTTCTTGTGTCGCGTCATAGTAATTTAAAATATCAAAAGAATCTTGCGAAGCAACTATTGGCAATTAATGAACTAGAAGTTTCCATAAGTGAACGCAAATTTCATCATCTCCCGAATGGAGCTCAATTTATAGATCCTTCTCATGCATACAGTCAGGATATCGATCTTTTTGGAACGGGTTCATTATATCAATATATGAATAGAACATCCCTAGAAAGCGGTGCTAAGGTGTTAGTTCATTCACTAGTAGGTAATCAAATTGAGGCCATTCCAAAGAAACAAGAAGCTATTAAAGAGTTGGCTAGCTTACCTAAATGGCGTCAGTTATTTTCTGGAAGTGCTGCCTTGGTGCAGACGGAGGTTTCTTCCGATACGGTGCTATCTTGGTTGCAGAGTTTTAAACCCTTTACCCCAAAAAAGACTAAAGTGCTCTGCTACGGATTTAGTTTAATTTCGGCCTTACT
>JAHZIZ010000207.1 GCA_022601215.1 Bacteroidota bacterium | reverse complement strand
GACCTTACGCTATGACAACTTGGTTTTAGACAACGCTAAAGGGACCGTAAGTATCAAAGACGAAGCTGCTACCCTGAGCAATATAACATCAAGCTTCCTGGGTGGAAAAATAGGGTTAAACGGCTCTGTCTCCACCAAAAAGGACGCACCTACTTTCGCCATGAAGTTGGACCTGCAACAAATAGACATCGACCAATCTTTTGGACAATTAGAGTTATTAAAATATTTAGCGCCCATAGCCAAAGCACTGGATGGCAATTTAAATACTACGTTAAATTTGACTGGAGCATTAAATAACAATCTTACTCCCGATTTAAAAACTATCGCTGGGAGCGCCCTAGCTCAAATAATTACCGCTGAAGTTAATCCGCAACAGGCACCCCTATTATCGAAACTAGGAGAGCAAGTGACCTTTCTCAATGTGGATAAACTGAGCCTACAAGACGTACGTACTATTTTAGATTTCAGTGATGGTAACATTTCGGTACAACCATTTGATTTTAAAGTAGACGATATCATTATTACAGCAAGTGGAGGCCACAGTCTAGACAAACAATTGGATTATAACCTAAGCATGGAGGTTCCCGCTCGCTACCTAGGTGGTGATATCTCTAAACTCTTAGCAAAATTAGATCCTAAAGAAGCGGCAACGACTACAGTAACTATTCCTGTGGGAATAACAGGGAACTTCTTAAAGCCAGCGATAGCTATAGATACAAAAGGTGCCGTACATAGTCTTACTCAACGTCTTATTGAAAAACAAAAACAAGATTTAAAAGACAAAGGAACCGATATTCTAAAAGATATTTTAGGGGGAGGTAATGTAGCTAACGATTCCACCAGTACCCAATCTAACACCACTAAAGACAAGACTACCGAGGTCGTTAAGGATATCTTTGGAGGCATCTTTGGAAATAAGAAAAAGAAAAAAGATACCACCAAGACTGGAAATTAATATGTAAGGCATGCTTCTTTTTCCCTACTACTATGCTATGATTTTAGGGTATAGCATTATAGGGTTAGCCATTGCATCTTTAGGTGGAGCAGCACCTGGTGCTTCAAATCTTGCTGTAATTAGAGTGACGACGACTGATTCTGTATACAAAGCCATGCGCATTGCAGTTGGCGCGGGAATTGGAGAAATTTTTCTGGCCCTCCTAGCACTTTGTTACAGTACTTTCTTTACCGAATTTTTCCAAATGAACCAATGGGTTCAAATACTCTTTACTACGGTATTCTTTGGAATTGGTCTTTTGTTCTTGCTTCCTGCGCAAAGGAAGGTATTTCCAAAACCTAGTATTACAATGAGGAGCTCTCAGACTTCCTTCCTCACAGGTTTCCTCTTAGCTTTTCTAAATCCCCCAGTGCTACTTTTTTGGATTGCTAGTATTACCCTGATTCAAAAATACATAGTTCCATTAACCGACATGAGTCCAATCTCCGTTTTAGGGTTATTTTTTTTAGGCGTATTTCTTGGAAAGGTCTTAGTCCTTTACGGATATGCTGTACTTGGAAGCTCTCTTCAAAAGAAAAGTACCAACAATACTAAATTCAATAGAATTATCGGTGCGACTCTAATACTTATTGCCATATCTCAATCCATTCGATTGGTTATTGAATAGGGACACAAATATCGACTATACACTTTCCCTCTGGATGCGTTCTATAATCATTATAGTACAACTCAAATGGTGGCATATCTCCCACCTTATAGCCTTGCTCATTCACCCAAACAAACATGGATACCCAAGCTTTTTCGAACTCATGCATATTCAATTTAAAAGAGCCTACCGCGCATTTTCCAGGCTTAAATTTCATGTAGTGAACCCCAGCTGTTTCTTCAATTGGAGCATCTAAGATGACACCAATATTTACTCTTACTTTATCGGGCGATGTAGTTTTGGCACTATCTAAGTACATACTTGTCATGACCAAATTTGACCGATCCATGTGTCCGCGTGGGCGCGCCCATTGCATTATTTTGTGATAACCAATATCCTGTGTCATCAAACCAACATGAGCCACATAGGCAACATGCATTTCAGATATTTCCTTTACTTCAATGGTAGTATTCATTTCAATGTATTTTAACATGTTAGTAATACTACGAAAGTAGGGCTCGAATGTGGTGACCACTTCACCATTCTTGCTTTCTGTTATACATATCTTGCTATATTTTGAAGGAGCATTTTTCCTGAATTCGGATGGAGCTACTCCAAAACGTTTCTTAAAAGCTCGACTAAATGCACTTGTATTTGAAAACCCAAAAGACAATGCTATTTCTGTAATTGGCGTATCGATTTCATTGAGTAATAAAGATGCGCATCGCTCTAGGCGTCTTCTGCTTACATAAGCATTCACCGATTCACCTGTCACCTCCTTAAAAACCCTATGAAAATGGTAAGGCGCATAAAAGGAGGCCGCCGCTATTTGATGTAAGTTTAATGGCTCATGAAGATGTTCCTCTATGAACAAAAAAGATTTAGCGATACGATGCTGGCGTACGGTATTTAATTTCATTATTGCACGGAAATAGCCACTTTATATCCTTCATTACTTCGGATATTAAATACGGTATCATCTTCAAAAATCCAATACTGTCCTTTTATCCCCTTTAGAACACCTTGAAATTCTGGTGTTTTTTCTAGATTCAGGCTCTTTGGTTTTTCTGGATAACGTAGTACTGGAAATTCCAAATGAGTTTCAGTATTATGCTCAATAAAATAAGCAGCCGCTTCCGCTGGAATGTATGGACGCAGCTTAAAGCGCCAATCTTCTAACACCTCATCCGCTATCTCATTTTTAAGCATTTTACGCCAGTTGGTTTTATCACTTACGTATTCCTTCAAAGCTACCTCTGTGACACCTGCCAAATACCTATTTGGCACCTCGACAATTTCAATGGCCTCATGAGCTCCTTGGTCAATCCAACGTGTGGGCACTTGTGTTTTTCGAGTGACTCCAACTTTCACATTACTACTATTAGCTAGATAAACAATATGTGGTTGCAATTGTACTTTCTTTTCGTATTCCAGATCTCGATCTTCCTTGTCCAGATGGGCTTTACTCAACTCTGGACGCATGATCCAATCTGCCGCCTGCGGTATTTCGTAAAAACAATCGTAACAGAAACCTTGTCGGTATATTTTTTTGTCTAGCTTGCAGTTGAGACATTGATATCCCTCAAATTGAATCGTCACCTTTTTATCTAGTAATTGGTTTACATGTAAAAAATCATTTTCAAAAACCAAATAATACTGAATAGGCGATGCATTTTCGGTTTGCATTTTGTTTAAAACCCCTAGGTAATTCATTCTCTTAAAATTGTTATTTTTACCGTATAAAGATAGTTTAAAATCATGCCAATTCCTTTAGTAAATTCGATTGCCTCTTGGTTTCTGAAAAAGCGATTTCACCAAATCGAACTTTTTCTGAAGTATCCTATTGAGGTACAAGAGGAATTGCTTCAACAGTTATTGCAGCAGGCCAAAAACACGGAAATTGGTAAACAATATGATTTTGCTTCCATAAAAAGTTACCGAGAGTTTACCGAAAGAGTTCCCGTGACCAAATACGAAAACATTGAAGCTGATATAGAGCGTTCTCGTAGAGGTGAGTCCAACATATTTTGGCCTAATCCTATTAAATGGTTCGCCAAATCGAGCGGAACAACCAATGCCAAAAGTAAATTTATACCGGTAAGTGAGGAATCGCTGGAAAACTGCCATTATGCAGCGAGCAAAGATTTACTCTGCATGTACCTCAACAACAACCCAGACGCACAGCTCTTTGTTGGTAAAAGTCTCCGACTGGGAGGAAGTAAAGAACTGTATAAAGAAAATGGTACTGCTTTTGGCGATCTATCTGCCATTCTTATCGATAATATGCCGTTTTGGGCCGAGTTTAGCAGCACCCCAAGCAATGAAATATCCCTGCTAGCCGACTGGGAAACGAAAATGCAGGCCATTGTAGATGAAACGATACAAGAAAATGTGACCAGTCTTGCAGGCGTGCCCTCT
>JAHZIZ010000206.1 GCA_022601215.1 Bacteroidota bacterium | reverse complement strand
CTTATTATTTTGATGATGTAGAACTGGCAAACTAAAAAAAAGCGCATGAAAAATTTATATAAAGCAATTTCAATACTAATCATTTTATTATTGCCAATAGGCTGTCAGGAAGATGATACCCGTTTTGGAGAAGTAGTGACTCCTTCCAACTTGACAGTTACTGTGAATGTCGCTGAAGATCAATCTGGAAATGTAGTAGTAACTCCTACAGCACAGGGCGCTACCTTATACCATGTATACTTTACACCCGATACAGACCCTGTGGTAATTACTGATGGAGAGCAAGCAAACTTTAGATACACTCAATCGGGTATGTATTCGCAAGCCATAACTATTATTGCCTTTGGGACCGGTGGAGCTTCTAGCTCTACTACGGTAACTGTGGATTTAGACATCATTTTAGTCATTGATCCTCAGAAATTATCGGACATCGCTGGAGCGGCAGGTGAAGGAAAAAGATGGGTGTGGGATGCAACCAATGCAGGACATTTTGGTGTTGGGGATCCTGAAGTGAACTTTCCTAATTTCTTCAGTGCGTCTCCTAATCAATTAAATCCATGTCTATACGATGATGTACTCACATTTCAACATGACGGGCAAGGCAACTATAACTATGCTTTAGAAACGACCGAAGCTACTTTTACAAATTGGGCAGAGGTAAAACGTTTTTTTCCTGAGGCATCTCCCATTCAATTTGAAGATGAGTGCCGTGATTTAGCAGATCAAATCGATGTATCCACAGACTTTGTTATTCTCGATAACCCAACTGGGAACCCAACCCTAACAGTTACAAATAGCACACTATCCTATTGGTCTGGGGCAACCACTTATGAAATTATTGAATTAACTGAAAACATTCTGGTAGTCCGCGGTATTCAGGAGCCCTTTGATCCCCCAGGAGATCCCTTGGCATGGTATCACACCTTTGTGCCTGATGGCGGTGTTGTGGAACCAACCTGTAGCGGTCTCACAGGAAATACGGGTTCAGGAAACAATGATGTTCTTGTCTGGTCGGACGAATTTAATGACGATGGAGCCCCTTGTATAGACAACTGGCAATATGATATTGGCACAGGAGATAATGGTTGGGGTAATGCTGAATCTCAGTATTATACGGATCGACCAGAAAATATAATTGTTGAAAATGGTGTCCTTAAGATTACCGCCAAAGCAGAAGTCTTTAACGGGAGTCCATATACTTCCTCAAGAATAAATTCTAAAGATAAATTTGAATTTCAATACGGGAGAATTGAATTTAGAGCAAAACTACCAACAGGTGGTGGAACTTGGCCCGCTATATGGTCATTAGGTGCAGATATTGACACCAATCCTTGGCCTGGAGCAGGAGAAATTGATTATATGGAACATGTAGGAAACCAACAAGACCGCATTTTCTCAACAGTACATTTCCCAGGAAACTCCGGAGGAAATGCCATTGGAGATTCCATCATTGTACCCGGCGTGTCGGACGACTTTCACGTTTATGAAGTGATCTGGGATGAAAACGAAATTAGATCCTTTATAGATAACACCTTGTATTTCACCTTTCCAAATAACAGCAATGTTCCATTTAACAAAGACTTCTTTATGGTCATGAATGTTGCTATGGGTGGGAATTTTGGAGGTGCCATTGATCCGAATTTCACAGAATCTAGTATGGAGGTCGATTATATAAGAGTTTATCAATAAAACCAAGGATTATGAAAGTATTAGCCTCTCTTTTTATAAGCATTGTTTTCCTCTTTTCTCCTGAGAAGAGGATGACAATTGCGACTGGTTCTGATATCTCGAACCCAGAGCCCATTGCAAACATTGAACGAAAAGTGGATTCCCTATTGTCTTTAATGACATTAGAGGAAAAAATAGGTCAGATGAATCAATACAACGGTTTCTGGAATGTAACAGGACCGGCTCCAGAAGGTGGAGATGCAGCAAGAAAATATGAATACTTGAGAAAGGGGTATGTCGGCTCAATGCTCAATGTTCGCGGAGTGAAAGAAGTTGCCGCAGTACAAAAAATAGCGGTTGAAGAATCCCGACTTGGAATTCCATTGATTATAGGTTTCGATCTTATCCACGGATACAAAACGATGAGCCCTATCCCATTAGCAGAAGCTGCGAGCTGGGATTTAGAAGCCATCAGACGATCTGCTGAAATTGGCGCCGCCGAAGCATCAGCATCTGGTATTAACTGGACATTCGCTCCTATGATCGACATTTCTAGGGATGCTCGTTGGGGTCGCGTCATGGAAGGGGCAGGAGAAGATCCTTATTTAGGAAGTAAAATAGCCTCCGCTAGAGTCAATGGTTTTCAAGGAGACGATCTGTCCAAAGCACACACCGTTGCAGCATGCGCTAAACACTTTGCAGCCTATGGATTCGCCGAAGGAGGGCGCGACTATAATACAGCAGATATTGGAATCTCAACACTACACAATATTGTTTTTCCGCCTTTTATTGCGGCCAAAGAAGCAGGGGTTAGAACGTTCATGAATTCATTTAATGAACTTAATGGAATTCCAGCTACCGCAGATAAATACCTACAACGCGATATCCTAAAAGGAGCATGGAATTTTGACGGTTTTATAGTATCCGATTGGGGATCAATAAGAGAAATGATTGCTCATGGAAATGCAAGAGATGGTAAACATGCAGCCGAATTAGCCATTCTTGGAGGATCAGATATGGACATGGAATCGTACCTCTATGTCGAAGAGTTAGCAGATTTAGTGCGAGAGAAAAAAGTAGATGAAGCCTTAATAGACGACGCTGTACGGCGTATTTTACGAGTGAAATTTGAATTGGGCCTTTTTGAAGACCCATTCAAATACTGCGATGTCCAACGAGAAAAAAACGTAGTAAATGCAAAAGAACATCACGATGCAGTCCTAGACATGGCTAAAAAATCCATCGTCCTGTTAAAAAATGAATCCGACCTACTTCCACTTCCTAAATCAGGTAAAAAAATTGCCCTAATTGGTGCGTTAGCCGCAGATAAGAACAGTCCATTAGGAAGCTGGCGAATTGCTGCAGACGATGATACGGCGATATCGCTTTTAGAAGGATTGGATGTTTACAAAGGGAACTCTATTACCTACGCTAAAGGAGCCGATATCAGCAAAGGAGAAACTAGCTTTATTCAAGAAGTTGAAGTGAACATGGATGATAGAAGTGGTTTTTCAGAAGCTATTGAAACTGCCAGAAAATCGGATGTGATAATTATGATGTTAGGAGAATTAGGTTTTCAAAGTGGTGAAGGAAGGAGCCGATCAAATCTCGATCTCCCTGGGGTACAACAAGAACTGTTAGAAGCGATTCATCAAGTAAATCCAAATATTGTATTAGTGCTTAGTAACGGCCGACCCCTCTCTCTTACGTGGGCCGATGAAAATATTCCGGCCATTCTAGAAACTTGGCATTTAGGTAGTCAAAGCGGACATGCCATTGCTCAAGTACTCTACGGTGATTACAATCCAAGCGGAAAATTACCTATGACTTTCCCAAGAGACAAAGGACAAATACCTGTTTATTACAACCATAAACAAACGGGAAGACCTATAGAGCCAGCACCTAATCTTGTGTTTTGGTCACATTATGGAGATGAAAGCAATCAACCGTTATATCCTTTTGGATACGGGTTGAGTTATACTTCTTTTTCCTATGGAAAAGTGAAGGTAAACAACACCTATGCTACTGATAAAAAAGTGACGATTACTGTATCTCTCAAGAATAT
>JAHZIZ010000205.1 GCA_022601215.1 Bacteroidota bacterium | reverse complement strand
GGTCCAGTCACTATTGTACAAGACTGGAATACCCGTTTTCTGAATAGTGCCCACCGTCTTATTACTTCCTTCTACAGCGAAAGTCACCACGGCATCTGGAGAGAGATCTATGAGTACCTCAGTGTTGAGATCTTCATTTTTTCCTAGTTCTTTTATACTTCCATTATTAATAAGGGCTCGAGTCTTTTCAGAAGAAATATAGTCGAGGTTAGGAAATCCTATCAATTTGTCTTCCAAGCCTAACATCTCCAGCGAAGGAATGTGAGTCGTAGAGGTAACTACAATATTATCTAAAGGAATTGAAATCACGGCATCAACATCTGCTTCTTCTTTTAGGGGTTCTGGTCCTTTCTTTAAAAGATAGGTGTAAGATACATCCGCTCCAGGCCAAGGATTAGATAGTGTGATTAGTTTATGTGTTTCAAAATCCTCAATTGCGAAACCTTCGGCATATTTCACGGATGTTACACTAGGGTTGTAAAGTTCTTTTTTTTCTGAAGTCTGTTTACATCCAATAAAAAAAACAGCGAGAATGACAAGAAAATAGGTGTTTTGCATCCTCAAAAATAGGAGTTTTTATTTGGTGAGAGGGTATGGTTGTAGTATTTTCGCAGCGAATTTTGGTGAGAGTTTCTTTTCAAAGAGACTTTCTTAAAAGGGAATTCGGTTTAAAACCGAAGCTGTTCCCGCAACTGTAAGCCGTTCTGAATTACTTCAGAATTGTGTAACACTTCAAAACCACTGCTTAGGCGGGAAGGTATACACATTAGGCGAGCCAGGAGACCTGCCAGTGTTCACTATTTGTCAAACTTTCGGGATAAAGGTTTGAGAAGGAAATTTTAATAAAACACCATGTCGTGTTCCATTAATTTAATCTTCTTTCTTTTTCCGTTTTAATTATTTAAAATGAAAAAAATATTTTTGGCTATTGGCCTTTGTGCAACTGCGATTACCGCTGCACAAGAAACTCAAAAAATGGAGCAATTGGACTCCGTGGTTATCGATACTAAAATTCCGACTGCTCGTAAAAACAGTGGTAAGGTGGTTGTTTCTATCACCCAAGAAGACCTCATGCAGCGCGTGGGTAATAGTGTTGCCCAAGTGATTAATGAGGTTTCTGGTATTGAAATCAACGGTAGTAGAAGTAACGATGGACAAAACCTTGGCTACTTTGTTAGGGGTGGACGAAATCGTCAGGTGGTGATTATGGTGGATGGAGTTCAATTAAATGACCCTTCTCAAATTGCCAACGATTATGACCTTCGTTTGGTACCAGCTTCTTCAGTGGAATCTATCGAAATTATTAAAGGAGCCTCTAGCGTACTCTATGGAAGTGGAGCCGCTACTGCAGTGATTAGTATTACTACCAAGAAGACTTCAAAAAAGAGTATTGCCGCCAACTTTACAACCAGTTTAGGTACCAATGCGGCAGCAGATGACGAAAAAAGGAATTTGGCAGAGTTTGTAAATCAGGCTCAAATTAGTGGTACGGCCAATAAGTTTTTATACAACCTTAGTTTTAGCAATCGGTATATCGATGGTTTATCTGCCGTGGCTGCTCCAGAGGGAGAAGAGAGTAATGAAACGGATACGTTTAGTAGCTTCGCGACTAAAATTGACTTGGGATATAAAATTACCGACAACATTACCATAACTCGCTTTATTGGTCTAGAAGAATTTAAAGCCGAGTTCGATGACTTTAGTTACGTGGATGCAGATAATTTGAGCGTGACCAACCAGAAGCGTACTGGAGGAAAGCTAACTTGGAAATACAACAAGGGAAGTGTTGTAATTAGTGATAACCACAGTTGGATTGATCGAGAGATTGCCTCCTCCTTTCCAAATAGGTACGATGCAAAAACCAATGCTTTTGATGCCTATGGAAGTTATCAGGTAACTGATGAGATAACTGTTTTAGGAGGTGTGAATGGAAACTTTAGTAAGTTCAACTCATTTTCAATTCCTTTTGGTGCTACCGAGTTTGTCGAGGATGTAAATGAGGACACAGCGCAGTTTGATATCATTGATCCATATGTTAATGTGACGTACATTTCTAATTATGGATTAAACGTAAACGCAGGAGTTAGATTGAACAATCATAGCAACTACGGAACACATTTAGTTTACAACGTAAATCCATCCTACGGGTTTGACCTCGGGAACAACAATCTGAAAGTGCTCGGCTCTTACAGCACGGCATATATAACACCTTCATTGTTTCAATTATATGATTCGTCTTACGGAAATGAGGACTTATTACCGGAAGAGAATACGACTATAGAAGGGGGGGCAGAATTTACTGCGGGGAAGAATCTTCGCATTAGTGCATTGTACTTCACAAGAAATGAGACTAATTTTGTCGATTTTATTACGGTAGATCCAGAGCTATTTATTTTTCAGTATCAAAACATAGCTGACGAATTCGACACTAGTGGTATAGAAGTGGAAGTGTCCAAGAAGTTTGGTAAATCTGTAGGCCTAATATTGAACTATACAAACACTCAGGCCGATGAACGTTTTGCATTGCGTATTCCAGAGCATAAAGCCAATGCGAGAATCGACTATGCGCCAGATTCCAAAACTAAGCTTGGAGTTAGTTATCAATACACCAGCGAGCGCCTAGACAGCTTTTTTAATAGCGAGACTTTCTTAAGTGAGGATATAACATTAGAAAGTTTTGGAATATTGAGTCTAAATGCAAGTAGGGAGTTTACAAAAAATATTAGGGTATTTGCAGGAGTGAGCAATATTCTGGATGAAGAGTACGAAGAGTTATATCGTTTCCAGACTCGCGGAAGAAACTTCCGTTTTGGAATGAATTTAACCTTCTAAGAAAGAGAGAAATTGAATTTGATAAGCGCCTAGTTCTTAGCTGAATTAGGCGTTTTTTATTGCTCTAGGTACATAATTTGATGCGTTGGCAATCCCTCCTTACTTTCTCCAATAGTTTCTAGGACTGAAAAATTGTCTCTTGCTTGTGGTCTAGGTATACCGGTAATATCCTCAATGGCGGCTGCCAATAGTGGCTCACTTGGATCTCCTAACTGACCTAAATTGGAATAATCTTCTATAAGTTCTAAATCCGGCATAAGTCCTTGTTCGAAATCGGTTACCCCGTTGGCATTAGCCGTTTGAAATACGAGGGGAAGCATAGCGTATGTATGATTCTGATTTGCCTCACTACGTCTAAAATTTGGTGCGGGTGCATCATATAATAAAAACGAAGCTTGGTATTTACCGGTTGTATAATCTCCAATTTGCAATACAGTCATATATGGGTCTAGCCCATTAATAACCAATTCACTTGCTGAGGCAGTTCGTTTAGAGGTTAGGACGTAGACACGATTTAAATTTAAGCTATTCAATGCGGCTCCGCCATTGACAAAACTATCTAAGAATACGCCTTCTTCGGCTAAATTTTGTCGATCTTCATTCCATTGTTCAAAATAGAAGGTATTACCCGTAAATTGTCCAGTGATCATACCAGCTAAGTAAGTGGCCGTGCGCACCGACCCTCCACCGTTATAACGGAGGTCGAGAACCAGGTCTGTAACTCCGTCTGCTTGAAACTGAGCGAATGCTGCGTTCAAGTTATTATCAAATTCATTCGTAAACGCATTGTACATTAAATACCCAATCTTCTGACTGTTGATGTCTAAAGTTCGGGCTATATGCACAGGATTCTCTGTAACCTCTGTTTTTGTAAGTACTATACTCTCTCCGGTTGGAGTGATAGTTTCGCCATCGAAGGTTGCAAGACCGAGACTATAGGTGTCAGGAGCCAAAAGGTCTCTAAAATTATTTTCTGTGATTTGTTGCCCGCCTACCGTATTAAAAATCATACCTCGAGTTATGCCATTGTTTGCTGCACTCGTATTAGGTAGTACATAGCGCACATAACCAAATACATTTCCACTACTATCGGGATAGAGGACCAAGCCATATTCCATTCCATTATTAAGTGTCGTACCTCCTAAGGCATTTTCTAGAGCGATATAGTCGTCGACAAGGATACTAAATCTGTCTTGATTTGATTTTAAAAATTGAAAAAAGCTTTCGGGTGAATCATAGTTGTTTAAAAAGTTCTGATATTCGCTATTAGATGCAAAGGCATCATTAGCCAGTTCTGGCGTATCTGCCTTGTACAAGTAATAATAATTTAATCCTCTCCAAATAAAATTGTTAATCTCAGCGGTGCTTGCAGGGGATATACTATCGTCGTTATCTTTAAAACAAGAGGTAAATGTCGAAGCAACAGCAATAAGAAGTAGAAAAAGGCTTTTTTTCATCATAACAAATTCAGTATAACTTATAGATAGGTCTATTAAACTTCTAAATTACTTACATTATTGCGACTTAAAAAAATATTGTAACAAAATTTAGAGTCATTCGTCATAACAGAAGAACGGCATTAATAATGCTCTAATCTAACCATCATGAACCAAAAAGAGTTTTTAGCAACTGTGCTTCCCTATAAGGATAAGTTATACAGAGTAGCGAAACGTTTGTTGGTTTCAAGTGAAGAAGCGGAAGATGCTGTTCAGGAAGTTTTTTTGAAATTATGGAAAGGTAAAGAACGTATTAAGAATTACAAGAGTTCGGAAGCGTTTGCGGTTACTATGACAAAGAATTATTGTTTGGATCGTTTAAAATCGAAACAAGCTGGTAATTTAAAAATTGTACACAGCAATTTTCAACATAGTGATAATCTACAACGTACGGTAGAGGCAAACGACGGTGTGCAATTGGTATTCAAAATAATGGAAACCCTACCGGAGAAACAACGCTTAGTGTTACAATTAAGGGATGTGGAACAATTTGATTTCAATGAAATTTCTGAAATGTTAGAAATGAATGAAACTGCCATTAGAGTGACCTTATCAAGAGCTCGAAAAGCAGTGAGAGAACAATTATTAAAGCAATACAACTATGGAATTAGCTAAAATTGAATCCTTATTGGAGCGCTATTTTGAAGGGAATACTTCCCTGTATGAAGAGCAAGAATTACGTAGCTTTTTTAGCGAAGGCACAGTACCAACACATTTAGCTGTTTATAAGCCCATTTTTATGAGTTTTGAAATGGCTGGAGAAGAAACCTTGTCAAAGGAAATTAATCTGCCAAGTCCGCAAAAACGGTCTAATTATTGGAAACTTGGGATAGCAGCTTCCTTATTGGTATGTTTGGGTATTGCGGGTTATATGTTTTCAAATTCTGGGTTGTCTTTAGAGGAGCAAGAAGCGTTAGCGGCTTTTAAGAAGACGCAAGAAACAATGCTTATGTTTTCTCAAAACTTCAATCAAGGAACGGCCAGCCTAACTCATTTAGGTGAATTGGAGAATGGTATTTCCAGCCTACAAGTACTAAACGAATTTAATGAATCTAAAAATTTAATATTAAAATAAACTTAAAGAATAAAACGATGAAAAAGTTAGCAATTATAGCAGCCTTTATGATCACTCCTTTTTTAATGAGTGCACAAGGCAGCTTCGATAAATACGAAGATGAAAAGGACGTTACCTCAGTGGTGGTGACCAAGAATATGTTCAAACTATTAAGCCAAATCGAAGTGGAGAGCGAAGATGTTGAGGTGCAGGAGTATATGGCTATGGTCAATAGTCTTAATAATATAAAAGTCTTTATGACTGAAAATGAAAGTATTGGTAAGCGAATGAAGTCTGATGTACAATCGTATGTTTCAGCTTCTTCTGGCTTGGAAGAACTAATGCGTGTAAAAGATGACGGTAAAAATGTAAAGTTTTACAGTAAAGAAGGAAAAGACGAAAGTCATGTGAGTGAGTTATTGATGTTCCTTGATGGAGAAATGGATGGAAAAGAGGGGACCGTAATTATGAGTATTACTGGTGATATAGATTTAAAGCAAATTTCTAAGCTTACGAAGGATCTTAATGTTCCTGGTAGTGATGAGTTGAAAAATGTAAACAAAAAAGGATAAATCATGCAACTCGTAAAAATTCTAACCGCCCTTGTGATTGCAGCTCTTAGTTTAATTGGCTGTAATAACGACCCTTCTTTGCAACGATACCTAGTCGATAAGCAGGAAGATGACAGATACCTTAAACTGGATTTAGCGACTAGCTTATTACAAGCGGAGAACGCATCGTTTACGGAAGACGAAAAAGAAATATTAAATACCGTGAAAAAGGTAAATATGGTGGCTTATCCAAGAAAAGGAGCCAATGTAGCTGAATATGAAGCAGAGAAGGCCATGGTGAAAGAAATTATTGGAAACGAAAAGTATAAAACACTTTCTACCATGAAATCTAATGACATGAACATCACCTTAAAGTATTTAGGAGAAGAGCAGGCCATTGATGAGGTCATAGTCTTTGCCAGTAATGAAGAAAAGGGTTTCGGACTCTTTAGATTACTTTGTGACGATATGCGGCCAGATCAGGTTCTTAAATTGATGAGTTCTATTGATAAAGGAGATATTGACCTCTCTAAGTTATCTGCTTTTGAAGGTTTGATGGAAAATATGTAAATAGAGATTAATTAATCTTGACTAAAGGTCCTTGTTTTACAAGGGCCTTTTTTTGAATATTGTAATAACTAATATTTAAAAAGATAGTATGAGAACTTCAATTTACATAGGTGTTTTAACCCTGTTTACTGTTTTTTATGTTCAAAATGGTTATTCTCAAGATCCAAATATTGAATGGGAAAATACCATTGGAGGAGCCTCTGATGATGCCGCATTTTCCATTTCAAAAGCAAATGATGGCGGTTTTTTGTTATCGGGTTGGTCCAATTCACCTGCCTCAGGAGATAAATCGGATTCGGGGAATGGTCAATACGATTATTGGATTGTCAAGATTGATTCGCAAGGCATGGTGGAATGGGATAATGCCATAGGTGGAAGTGAATGGGACATTCTTGAGACTTGTAACCCAACACCAGATGGAGGGTTTGTTTTAGGAGGATTCTCCTATTCTGATGCTTCTGGAGATAAATCTGAAGATGGCTGGGGTCAAGACGATTATTGGGTTGTTAAAGTAGACGAGTTTGGTGAGATTGAATGGGAAAATACAATAGGAGGAACCTTGGGAGATGTTATGAAAACGGTTATACCAACAGTAGATGGTGGTTTTTTTGTAGGTGGTTCTTCAGAGTCGGGACCTTCTGGTGATAAAACAGAAAGTAGAGTTGGGCAGTTTGATTATTGGGTTTTAAAATTAGATGCAAATGGTGAAATAGAATGGCAAAATACCATAGGAGGGTTGCAATCAGAAGACCTTGAATTTACCTTGCAAACAAGTGATGAGGGTTATTTAATTGGAGGGTCTTCTAATTCTGTAGTTTCGGGAGACAAAACTGAACCCGCGCAAGGCGGAATGGATTATTGGATAGTCAAACTGGATAATAGCGGTGAGATTGAATGGGATGCTGTTGTTGGCGGCGGTGATAATGATTTTCTTAAAGACGCTATTGTGCTAGATGACGGAAGTTATGTTTTAGTTGGAGCGTCGAGTTCGAATGCTTCAGGTGATAAAACAGAAAATAGCCAAGGTTCCTATGATTATTGGATTGTAAAACTCGATGCAACGGGTAATGTGCTTTGGGATAGGACAATTGGTGGAACTGATTTTGATTCGTTCTCTTCGGCCGAAAAAGTAATTACTCAGACCTCTGATGGCGGCTTTATAATTGGAGGAAGCTCAAGATCGAATATTTCTGGCGATAAGACAGAAAATGGTATTGGAGGAGATGACAATTGGATCGTTAAGTTACATCCTGTCGGTGTTATACAATGGCAAAATACAATAGGAGGAACAGGTGACGACGAGTTTGGTAGTATTATTCAAGCCGACGATGAAGGATTTGTAGTGATTTCAGGATCAGATTCAAATGCGTCTGGAGATAAAGGGGAAAATGCGATGGGAAATTCAGATTATTGGGTCATAAAACATAGCTTTCTTGAACTAGGAATCACTGAAAAAGAAACCCTAGAGAATTTTGAAGTATACCCTAACCCAACAACTAATGAGGTATATGTAAATTACCTTGGGGCACCACTTGATGAAATAATTATATATTCTTCAGAAGGAAAAATAATACAGACATATAGTGATCTCCACATGAACCAATCTATAAGTCTTATGGGCTTAGCATCAGGGGTTTATTTTATCCAAGGAATCATTGGAGATGTAATTGCAACTAAGAAAGTCGTTAAAATATAAGGGTTTATTATGACGCTGTTTTTTAATAACTACTTGCATGTTTTCATAGAAAAAAGAGTGTCATTGAACGAAAACTATTTTTTCGAATTTTGAATCCTGACCAGTAGTGTTTAAATTAGAGTGTTGTTGATTTAGATTCAATGGTTGTTCTTAGATCATCAAGCATTTCCAGTCCAGAGACCCCTGACGTATATAGGGATAGGTGGAGAAATGTAAAAGGCTTTGTGGGGACGCAAAGCCTTTTCGCTTTTTAAATAGGTTTGGTTTTATCGAAAAGGGCATGTAGTTGAGCGAAAACCTATGTGTAAAATTGAAAGTCAATTAAATTGGTACGTTAATTGAAATTCTATTTTTGGTTTTTAGCCCCCCAAGTAAAAACCTTTATTTCTAATCC
>JAHZIZ010000204.1 GCA_022601215.1 Bacteroidota bacterium | reverse complement strand
CCGGTTGAGCCATTCTCGCTCCGTTCCGAAGACGTAATTGGATGATTTCTTGTTGTATATAAGGGCTTCCATGACACGAAAATTCTACAACATCTTCTCCTGTATAGCTATTTGGGTTTTTAAAGATGGAAGCTAATACCTCATCAATAACCCGATTTCCGTCTTTAAGATGTCCTAAGTGTATGGTATGAGTTTTTTGCAGGGCCAAAACCTTCCCAGAAACCGAATGAAAAATATCAGTAGCTATGGTAATGGCTTCTTTCCCTGATAGGCGTATCACGGCTATAGCACCTGCTCCTGCTGGTGTAGCTAATGCAACAATAGTGTCGTTGTAAATCATAGAATGCAAAAATACGAATTAGGAATTACGAAGTACTAAAACGTAGAGACGAAGTATATAAGGGACACTATTGTAGCACCTAAGTTGTAACATTTTCACCATATTCTCTACATATATAATACAACCTCAAAAAAACAACCAAAATGGAATTAGTTCAATCAAATATTGCAATGCGCGAGGACAACTCGTTTATAATGCTTACTCATTTATCTCAACTACTTAGTTATATGACAGGGTTTGGGGGCTTCATTGTACCTTTAATCCTTTGGCTTACCAAAAAAGATGACATTATAGGGTTGGATGAGCATGGAAAATCCATCATCAATTTTCAATTGAGCTTACTTGTCTATATAGTAATTGGCATCCCAGGAATCTTACTCTTTGGACTCGGTATTTTGTTACTCATATTTGCTGCAATTATTGGATTTGTGTTGCCTATTGTGAATGCCATCAGAGCACACAACGGTGAATCCCCAAGTTATTTTGCAACCATTCGTTTTCTTAAATAATAAAAGTATGTCTACAACACTTATCATTGCCTTAGTGGTAGTGGCGTTAATCTGCTGTCCGTATCTATTGAAAAAGAGAAATTAACAATGTCCGCAATTCGAAATGAATTGCGGATTTTTTATTTCCATCCGGGTCTAGTACCTCTTTCAACCGTTTGTTCTTGTGTGGTTCATAGACTTAATTACATATTTGTATGAATAACTAATTAAAATAATTAATCTTATGAAATCAATAACAATATCAATGAAAAATGCCATAGTATTAATGGTTTTTTGCCTAAGTGCGGGACTATTTGCGCAAGATATGGCCATGGCTAACGAAAGTGTAGGATCTTTTCAGTTTGAGAATAAAGTACTTGACTATGGTACCGTAGCACATAATTCGGATGGGGAACGCTCTTTTACATTTAAGAACGTGGGAAATGCCCCAATACTTATTTCGAGGGTGAAGGGGAGTTGTGGCTGTACAGTTCCAACAAAACCAAAAGGACCTATCATGCCTGGTGAAACAGCAGTAATTGGAGTAAAGTACGATACCAAAAGAGAAGGAGCCTTTTCAAAATCAATAACAGTAACGTCCAATGCAAGTGAGCAAAATATCATTTTAAAAATTAAGGGAAAAGTATTACCAAAAACTAGTACCATCGCAGGCAAGGTTAAGTAATTTGCGTATTTGATCTAGTAAGAACCCGCTTTAATAGCGGGTTTTGTGTTACCATATATGCTCAAAATAGAGCAAGATTGTTGTCAAGATGTATTCGATCTATAACGGCCTGAATTTTTAGATGCATTTTATTAAAAAACAAAGAACGATCCTTTGCTCCTGAGTTGATCAGTAATTTTGAATTTTTCATCTGATTTTGAAAAAAGCGATGCATCTCATCACAGGTAGTTGGGTGGGATATTCTGAAGTAAGATAGTACAGTGAATGGAGTAAAAAATAATTTATGATGTTGCGTCTTCACCATTACTGTATTGCTCATCGTGAGTAAGTCACTTTTGTAAAGAGCGTAACTTGCGTTATTCTTTGAATTGGTAATAACCTCATTAATCGTCTGTTCTTCCACATGATCGACTACCTTTTTTACGTCTTCACAAATTTGAAGAGCCATTTCCTTTGACAGGAGGTTGGACTCAAAATAATAAAGAATTTGTTGGAGGGTTCCATTTACTGTATTGTCATTCCAAAATTCAACAACGTCAATATAGTGATACATTTGAGATAACTCCATGGCGCTATTAAGCAGGGATTGAGGTAGAACAGAAAGAAAATGTTCAAAGGTCATTTTCTCCATTGAACCATCTTCATTTAAAAACTTTAACCATACATAGAATTTATACTTGGTTAAAATGGAGTCTGTTAGCGTATAGAATATTGGAATGTCTTTTGCGGAATAAATGATAGAGGCGCTTTTTAGTTTAGTTAGCCCTTCAATGCTTTTGTAGGAATTTCTAAAATAGCCTTCTAGATCCTCGACGGATCGAATAGGATTGGATTTTTCAGCCATAATGGTGTTCTGATCACCTACCTCATAAAGTTTATTTAAAGAAATTTTAAAGTGTTTGGCTAGTTGTACACCTTCTTCCAATGACAAACTTGTTTTGTTGTTTACTCGTCGATAAGCTGCGTCGTAACTTAGATTTAAAATACCCGCTACGGCATCAATAATCGACATATTTTCCGGCACTAGGGCCTGTATCTGTTTAATAAGCTGCTCTTGCATTATTTAAGGAATTGAGGTTGTTTGATGAGATATATTGCAAATTATGCAAAATATACTACAATACTTTTTGAAAATACGCCAGTACTCCTTAATTCTTACCAATAGATTTGATTACAACTATAAACTATGAAATAATGAAGAAGTATTTTTTTCTAATTACAGTGTTATTAGGTACACTTTGTTTTGGACAACAAAAGTCAGATCAAAAACCTGATTCTGATAGACTTTCTTTCCAGGGAATTACGATAGGTATTCCTTTATTATCTGGATATCAATCAAGTGATCGGGGCGGTCCCGAGTT
>JAHZIZ010000203.1 GCA_022601215.1 Bacteroidota bacterium | reverse complement strand
CCCCCATAGAAGAACAAACTATTGCTCCTGGCGACATTATCGATCAAGGTATACTTCTGTGGAACTGTATGCATCATGTAATTTCTCAATACAAGAAATCGTATGGTAAAGATTGGTATTTTGTTAGGCATGAAGACTTATCGAGTGACGCCGCTGGAGAATTTCAAAAAATGTTCGCACACCTCGACCTAACCTATGATCAAAAAGTTGCAACTCACATCGTTGAAACGACTCAAGCAAATAAAGATTCCGACTTTAAACGGGATGCCACCAAAAATATCAAAAATTGGAAAAATAGACTTACCTCCGAAGAAATTTACAGAATTAAAAAAGGCACCCATTCTATTTGGTCTAACTTCTATAATGAATCAGATTGGTAGCTAAAACCCGTAAAAGTATTCAGCCCGTAAATACTTTTTATTATTTAAGCTATCCACTATATAACTCTTACGGTGTTTATTAAATAACAACCCCTTATGCCGTTGAAATTCTAAATTTTCTATAAAACTATAACGGTTATTATGAAACACTTTATTAGCCACTAGAAGGTACGTATCATCAAAATAAAACCACCAAGTGTCTTTTGAGTTTGGAAAGTTTACCTGCACTTCAGAAACCACAATGGAATCCATAATAGTTTTGGAACCTGTATATGAAACCTCAGCCTCCAAATCCTTCAATTTAAAAGGTTGAAAAAAAACGAATTCCGCTGCCTTGATTCGATGTAACAATTTTTCTTGATCTGCCTTTAAGGTGACCACACTATCCCTCACCGAAGCGTATAATATTGAATCTTTGTATGTAATGTAATCGGTATCATTCGAAAGAAAAACGGAATAGGTTGGTAAAAATGAAAAGACTTGTGCTTCATCCTTCTCAACTTCCAAACTTCCATCCTCCAGAAATAGACGTGTTGTTTTTTTGAAGGTAACAGTATCTAATTGCAAAAAAGCATCCCAACTACCATGAGCTAGGATGCTTTTATTTATAATGTCATTCCCTTGGTAATTTGATCCTGGGACACATCCCAAAAGCAATATCCCCAAAATGGAAAGAAGGTATCGCATTTATTTTTTCTTAAAGAGTTGGAATAAAGAGACCGATACTAAGGTGAGTACTAATGGCCAAAGGACAAAGGCATCTACTCTAATTACCGCACCTCCACCTTCTGGTTGGGCGGCAATCCATTGTTGTGTATAATATTCCCAAATACATGAAAAGACAATCACAACGATAGTGATACCGTACAATAATACTTTCTTAGTCTTATTCATCTATTCCTGTTTGCCTTCATTTTTATGCTCATCCTGAATATCCTCATCTCTATACTTGCAACAATCATGAACACTATTATATGCTTCTTCAGTTGCCATAACACCTTCGGTGTCGTGCCCAACAGCTAAGACATTTGCCTGAATACTATCCAGGGCCGTTTTTCGCTCATCAAAAATGAGACTTAACATATGAGTGTCTAAGTTCCAAACAGCAGACTTAACACCTTTGGTCCTTATAGCTGCTTTCTCTATACGCTGTTTACACATCATACATACACCATCCACTTCTATATTGGCCTTAGCGTTCTTATTCTGTGCTTGTGCAGAAATACCAACAAGCAATAACAATACAATTATTAGTCTTTTCATCTTATTCAATTTTATATCTCAATCCGGTATAATACGTACTACCAAAAATTGGGCCATACACAAAGGTAGTATCAAAATAGGTTGCAAACGGATTTTCAGCGTTAATTATTGGATTATTCTGTCGTACATTGGTCATGTTTTCACCTCCAATATACAATTCAAAACGAGGAGAAAACACCTTTGTTATCTGGGCATTTATCGTTCCAATTGTAGGAGAACGCTCTGGTAAACTAAATTGAGTAGGATTAGTTTCAGTAGATGGATATCTCTGAGAATCTAACCAATTATAGGTCACATCAAACTTCCATTGAGACCCACTCTCCTTCTCATGTGTTTCATAACCAATATTAGCAAATATTCTGTTTTTAGGAGTCAATGGCTTTTCGAGTTTTCCAGACAAATAATCAGTTTGGATATCATAATACTTATAGGCCAATCTAATATCGAAACGTTCAAAGGGTGTGTAGTTGAATTCTGTTTGAAAAGAATTGGCATAACTCTCTCCTCTCAAATTATAAAAACGAACGTTTTGTGGATTCTCCCAATCAACTACCACTTGGTTCAGGAATTCTGTACGATAAAAGTCGAAGGTGATATCAGCCTTTCTACCCAAAAGATTAAAACCCTGTAAATAAGAAACTCCATAATTCCAAGCCACTTCAGGGTCCAGTCCATAGATTTTACCGTCTTTGTCCAAAATATTGATATTCCTACTGGTTGAAAACAACTGCTGATTCTCCGTAAAAATATTGGCGCTTCTTCTACCACTACCTATCGAAAATCGCAAAGCAGACTTCTCCCAAGGTGAATACTTCACGTGCAATCTGGGTGTCACAAAAAACCCGAGCAAATTATGATTGTCTGCTCGCACACCTGCCGTCAAGGACAAGGCATCAAGATTATCATAAGAATACTCAAAAAAGGCTCCAACGGAGTTCTCTTTTCGGTCATATTCGTCATCATTCACAAGCTCATCATAACCATCATAGGTGAAACTCACTCCCGTTTTAATTTTGTGCCTAGAATCACTGATTATCGAATTATAAACCAAGTTTCCATAAAAGCTAGTATGGGTAATGTCATAGTCATTTAATCCAAAATATGACTCTTGATCATGCCAGCTAAAGGCAGTTTGTACTCCTAAACTTTGATATGGGATTTCTGGATTGACCCATCCTAATTTAGAAGACACATCAAAACGCTGCGTCTCTACTTCGCTTCTCCAAAGAGGTTGCGAGTTAGAATTACCTCCACCGTGACCGTGACCTCCTGCATCCCCATCAACACTATCGTTTGAATGTATTTGTCCAGATTCATTTAGGTCGTCCATATATCTAAAGTTGATAAAGCTTACCATTCCTTTTTCTGGATTCGTGTACTGCCAACGATTCAGCAAATTGACCTGTTTTCCTCGAGGCATATCTAGGAAATTATCATTGTTTTTGTCATGATGCCCATCCCTAAGGTTTCCATGAAGATAGAAACCCGTTTCCCATTTTTCATTTACCCTTGTATTTATGTGACTATTGAGTTCTCTTCTACCATTATTAGCAGCATATAAGTTTTGATAAAAAGAAAAATCTTTGCTTGGCTTTTGCAATTCGGCATTTATTTGTCCAGTGATACTCTCAAAACCATTCACCACACTACCAGCTCCCTTTGTAATCTGAATACTTTCCACCCAGGTTCCCGGGATAAAACTGAGTCCATAGGTCTGTGCCGCACCTCGAATCGATGGAATATTTTCGGTAGCAATTAAAATATTAGGGCTTTTTAAACCAAGCATTTGTATTTGTCGGGTTCCCGTCACTGCATCGGCAAAGTTTACATCGATAGATGGATTGGTTTCAAAACTCTCTGATAAATTACAGCAGGCAGCTTTTAACAACTCATCACTACTTACCATGATCATGTTTTCAGCTTTTAAATAGGATCGTGCGGTCGCCTTCTTTCTAGCCGAAACGGTTACTTCATCTAAATCGCTCTTCGCTTTTAAACTATGTGTGATAATCGCTGGACCGGCTATAGTAAGTGTATCTGTCGTATAGCCTATATAACTAATCACCAATTCTGTGTAAGTATCTTCATAAGGAAGTCTAAACTTGCCATCCATGTCAGTCACAGCTCCTATTTCGGTATGTAACCAATACACGTTAGCACCAAATAATCCCTCTCCAGAAGTACCATCGAAAATAACACCTTCCAACGTCTCTTGTCCCATTATCCCAATGGGCAATACAAGAAGTATAAATAAGATTAGTCTCATATTAAAAAGAAGTTAATAAAGTTGTAATAGCCATAGCTATCATTAATGTATTTTCAATAAAGGTGGCTTCAGTCATTGGTAGCTTCAAGGTCGTACCTAGACATGCACAAGTGATTTTCTTTTTACCGAGCAAGGATTGTGTAACACCAATAGTCGTAATCCCCAAAATAATAATAGTAGCCACCAAAGCTGTTTTTACTTCGAAGCGCAGTAAAAACATTAAGCCTAAAGCAGTTTCAATAAATGGATAGCTCCATGCATATGCAGGTATCACTTT
>JAHZIZ010000202.1 GCA_022601215.1 Bacteroidota bacterium | reverse complement strand
TCGAATTTGCACAGTATTATCGAACGGGTAACTAATGAGCACATTCGACATTTGCATAAAATGTATTTAGGGAACCGCCGATTAATAAAATAGAGATACAAAAATGATAAGAAATACTTTGAGGCTAAAATCACCTAAGAATCAAGTTGTAATCGAAAGTTTAATGGCCATTATGAGAAGAATTACTTTGCTGACGCTGGTTTTTTTTAGTGGTCTTGCTTGTGCTCAATCACCTGATAAAAATTATCCTGAAGCTGAGGAGTGGATTGTCTCTGGCCAGACAGCATTAGTTGAAAAATTAGAAGGGAGGGTCAGTGTAAAAGTAACCTGTATAAAAAAAAGAATGTGGTTAACCATAAGGCCTGGTAGGAATATAGATGGAACTGAATTAGGTGGAGTTGTGAAGTTCGATGGTCTTGAGCCATCTGCATTGACAGCGGGAGGTCAAAGTCAAGTTGTTCCAGTGGATGCTTCATATTCTGATGGTAAAAATCATATGGGTATTAGGGGTTTTCATCACAATGATGTTGGTGGTATAAAACTAGTTTCGGGCGAATGGGTAATAATTTTTTTAGAGAAGGATGTGAACCAGTTTCTGGATAAATTGAAAAACATAAAATCTTCTCAGATTTTTTTTACGCTATACGGTAAAGATTATGATGAGTTCATGGGGGATCCAGATAATGAACCATTCAAAAGTCCACTAGCTAATCCTAATACAACCGTTTTCTCTATTTCACTTAACGGGGCTGAAAAAGCAATTTCAGAAGTGCAAAGTATGTGTATATAAATAACGCCGGATAAAGTTGTAGGTATCATTGTTGTGGGTGTCTGATGCTATATGCAAGCCAGAAATATTTTAGTAGTGTGTTAACTGGATCGAGCATTCAGGTCTGTATTGGATGCGGTGAGTGAACTTGAAAAGCTGCATAAGCGCTATATTTAGTTTAATCATTGACGCAAAACTTTGATACAACCACGCCGGAAGGAAAATTACTTTACTTGATTACCAATCATTCTCAGCTATCTTTAAGAAATTTTTAGGTATTGATGAAGCACTTATAATCATTGACACTGCTTATTGGCATTATGATTTCTAGGGGAATCACCTAAGTTCAGGTTTTTTTGAAATTGAATAGTATTCTTGAATACGGAATATCTAATTGTTTTAACAAATAAATAAATAAAATAAATGCAGACTGAAAGCTAGCTGAGAATGATTGGTAATCAAGTTACTTTATGTCATGGCGGCGGCCTTGGCTGAATGGGAGTGCGAAACGCTTAGTCAACAGATGTTGGCCTGGGGCAGAAATCAACCAAACTTGACTTAACTTGGCAATGCCGACTTGCTGCATAAATTTTTAGAGGAAGGACTAATGGAACAAAAGGGTGTAAAAAAAATAACATGGAACTATATGATTAAGTGGTTTCTGTGTGTTGGGATGCTAATTGTGCCGAATGTTGCCTTTTCATCCAAAGACAACGCATGGGGAAAACCCGGAGAGGCAATACGTTATCACATCATTTCTTCAGAAACCGGCGACTCCTCCGATTTAGGGTTTTGGCCAATAGACAACGAGCTTACGAAACATGTAATCATACAAAACAACAATAAATCCTATCTTCAATTCAATCGCACTAGATTGATTAAGAATATAAGGAATAAGTCTCTCGAGGATTTCTTCATGTCCTATTATGTTGTGCTTTACCATTGTAAAAAACATGATGAATTTCTATCTTGGAATGATTGCGCAGATCGAGGTCATGATGCCAGTGTTATTCGCAGGAGCACTGTTGGGGGGTTTGCTGTATCTTGGGAAGATAAACATGGAGTATTAAAGCTGAAGCACTAAGGTTGGCTAAAAATAGCGGAGCGGCCTTTGATGCTTCGAAATATGTCTTTATTCAGAGGGATATTGAAATTGTTCCTGCTACAAGTCGAAAGGCTGTCGACTTCGAGGAGCGCAGCAAGAAAATATACCAGCAATATTTAGCTCAGCAGCAACAAAAGGCGGCTGAAGAGCGAAAAATCGCCCAACAACGAGAGCAAGAGAAAAAAATTATAGAAGCCGCTAAAAGGGAAGCAGCAAGACTTGCTGACGACCAAGAGCCTACTCAATCTGAAATGGGTGCAGCTATAAGGCGCAGTACACTGGCTGGTGCTCTTCTTGATGTCTCAGTCCAAAAAATAGGAGCATGTCGAAAAGCTGCGTCTTACGATTATTATTGTCGCTATAGGTGGTTTGACGTCAATTGGGGTAATTTTTGGAAGCAAAATGGTGAATGGCATTTCAAAATCGCAAACCAATAATTCAAACTCGTCATTTAGTCGATAATTCCAGTGTTGAGGCAAACTACAAAAAGTTAACTTGGCAATGCCATCGAGCGCGCAACGTTGTTGGAATATTACTTTGTTACCAATTCGGTAATATAGGGGCTAATAAAAACAATATTCAGTTGAGAAAGTAACGCACCTTAAAGTCTACTCATTTACTTTATGCGAGGGCTGAAGCTATTTAGCTTATATCATCTTTCTAACCTAACAAGTAAAACAGGAGCGCTCCAATGCTCTGCCGCATTTACATTAAAATCTATCCAACGGTGGCTATCAAGATAATACCCCCAAGCCAATTGATACCGTAATTTTCGAAAAAATATGGGTGGGTCAGTACGAGCATTGGCGGAATGCACCATACGTGGGCTTTGATCTCTTACTCCACGAGAACCTCGGAAGAATAATAAGAAAAAGTAATTCCATAGATAACCATCTATATTTACAGAATTTTTACCTAGATCTTCTAAGGTGTAAAACTCGACTATTGTCGGTAACGACCAATCTGAAGATCCGGCAAAATAGACATGTTCCGAGCCTTCTGTGTATCCTTCGGAACGTCTTGACGCTTTAAGAAGAGAGTCCAGTTTTATGTTGTCGCTATTCTTGAATGCATCATATACCGTCCCTCTTCCAAAACGTTTAACAGCGTCTTCCCAAAGTATCCTTTCTGCTTGGCCCCGAAATTGACCATTAATAAATTCCATTCCAAACGGAGCACGCATCCATGTCAAACGGTTTTTAGTATCAGTTATTGTTCCGTCTTTGTTATCAATGAAATTAGGAAATTTATGTCGCAGTTCTGTGACAATAAATAGAGGTAGTTGCACGTATCTGCATAAGCCGCCATATAAATGGAGGCGTAGGAAGCAATGGAACGTAGAGTCCGATTGTTAAGCCATTTATGTCTAGTGGATGTCGTTATTATCCGGCGATATAGATGGTGATTTTATGTTGAAAATATCGAATATCTCATATCATCAAGCTGCCCAGCCTAAATCCCATAGTAAAAAAGTGGTTATTTTCCAATTCACAGAATTATAATGAAATTGCAATGAGATCTACCTTCTTTACTTATTAAGAGGTTTATTTCGTTGATTAAGGTGTCATTCAGCCCATATAATTATGCAATTTGCAATAAGGTTTGGAGATTTAAGGATGAGAGTTTAGGCTTCCTGAATCACTGAAAAGGCTATGTTAGCGTTAATTGTTGGTACATATTAATGGCATATCAATCAATGAGATAGGCGAAGCTATGAAGAGCAAAAATTTTCTTGCTTTGACCTCAGAATTCACGCAGCTGATATCACATCAACACAGCACCTTGTCAGATCGATTGCGAGAGATTGAGCATGCCTTCTGTGTTACACACTCTAATTGAGGAACGCTTAGCGAACCAAAGACGCTTTGACGCCATCGGATATTTGGCACGCAGCTTTGGGCGTTTGGAAATACCAACAATTAACGCGAACATAGCCACTGAAAAAGTTCAGTAACCTAACTCTTTTATGGATTGCGTACTATATGAGTAGAGTCGAAGATATTAATAATTTGAATTCTTTATATATAAAATTTTGTGAAGGTCATTCCATAGCCCAGAAGACTC
>JAHZIZ010000023.1 GCA_022601215.1 Bacteroidota bacterium | reverse complement strand
GAATGCTGGAGATCTGGCTAAAAAACTAGATCAATATCAGAACTACCATAACAAAACGAGAGCGCATTCATCTTTGAATAATAAAACACCCAATCAAAGAGCAGCAAATGACGATATTTCAAATAAAGTGGTACCCTTAAAAAATATCCGTTGGAAATCTAACTGTCGTGGACTGTTTAATTTGCCAATTGCAGCTTAAAAATAGTAATTCGCACATGACACCTTCAGATTTGTCACGTTCTACTTCTTCCCTACATTTTTATCTCTGTTTTTTTATAAATTTCATTAATTGAGAAGAACAAAAGTAAGAAGTGTCAAAAGGTTAATTAGATTTATTTACTTGACATATGTATACTAATCCCAGAATTCGTAGCGCTAAAGGCACGGAGGCTACGATTATAGACCTGACCCTATGACGTGTGACCCTAAGACGTGCATGAACGCGGTGGTATTTAGACCAATACGTCCTATTGCCGATTCAAGGATAATAAATACTGAAAAGCGGTAAACTTTTTTGCTGTTTTTCGGTGCGCGCAATACGCTTATATTCGTGATTTTTTTGGCACGTTTTTAGTACCCATCAGTTCCTTGTTGTTACTTACTTCTGCTCTTATCCAATCCCAACAACATGTTTCAAAATCATAGGATGGTAGTCTTTTGTACTCCTGAGCGAAACGCGAGGCCACGAACTTGACTAATTGATAGTCATTAGGAATTAATAGAAGTCGCTCCTCAAATATGCCTATCCGATGCTTTACTGTAGTTTTCTCACCGTCTATGTATTCTGTTGTTTTAAAATAGTTAGAGCTGATGTCTGGTCCATCCAGAAGTAATACACCTTTGCAGTTCTTTAGCCTACCTTCTTTTTTTGCCAATAAGAATTCTTTAGAGTGAAGAGACATAAATAAAAACGTGACATTAATGAAAGAGCAACGTTCAAACTGGATACTAAATTTTTTTAAGTCATTTTTGGTGACTTTACCGAGTATCTTATCTATATGAAACGATCCAGTGTTATCTCCAAGAGCCAGCACCCCTGCCTCAAAATCAAAATCCTTTAATTGAAATGTCGCTCCAAGTTGAAAAACAAAATGCAATGCGAATTCCGATGCACTCCCACTGGAAATTTCAACTTTACTTCCTAACATACTGAGTTTGCTATTCGATATTTCAACATCTGCCACTTCCCCTTCTATTGCACACGCCAACCCATCGCAATTATTTATTTTGAGGCCCGAGATTTTGTTGCCTAATGAAACGTTACCAGAACAATTGAAAAAATTCAGGTTTTTTGATTGACACTCTTTCATTTCCAAGCTGTCAATCTGCGAGTCTATTATTATTGTTTCATCGAAAGAGCATCTATAAAACACCAAATCGTAAAATCTACACCTAACTAACTCTTTTGCCTTAAAACGCAAATAATCAATTGTGCAACTGGAAAAACTACTCTCACTATTAATCTGGTTTGAGTACAAAATTGCACCATAAATGTTTCTTCTATACAATCCAGAGTCAGTATGCCCAAATTGAATTAATTGATATTGTAGCGCAACCGAAATGTTCGCATCAATAATGCTAAATCCTCCTAAGAAATAAAGTGTTTCATAGTTAAGGTTTTTTGCTAATTCCGGAATCCTCTTTCTATCCGACAATCCAGATTGAACATAATCTGCAACAAAATACTCCATAAACGACTTATGGATGAATTCAAACACATTCTCTTGTTTTAAGGTCAGAAAAGAACATACCTGGACATCCGAAGACACCTCTTCAATATGCTCTTTTATAAACTTTTTCCTCGCATCTGAAAACCCTTTAGCCGTTCCTTGTATTGCTGACATGACTTGTTCATAACTCACCTCCAAATTATCATTCTTTAACATAGCAATGGCCACTCCTCGCGCGAAATATAGCCGCTCATCTTTGTTTAAGTATTGCCTTATCCGCCCTTTTTCCCAATCTCTATCCAAGTGCAGATATACATAGTTTCTGTATAGTGCCGCAGGACCAATTGAAAGATTAGAGTCATTTAAATTTAATGGCTTCTTAATCAGAACAAACAACATCATTTCTAACAAGAGAGGCGTGGTTAGCAAATCTTTTAAGTCGTATAATTTAGATATCGATTCGTACAACTGCTTGGGAGAACATTTGTAAATAATTCTTATCTTTTCCTTATATTTAGATATATATTCAATTACTTTTTCTTCACTAAAAGGAAGAATCTCGTAAACACTCGATTGCCTTTTCTTTATTGTGTCTATGCTACCACCCAGCACTTGCCTTCGAATTAATTTTGCATGAGAGTCAGCAAGTTCTTTTGCGTTAGTATCACGCCGCATAGGATCAGAAAGCGTCGGGCTACCTTCTTCAAACATCATTTTGTTCACATCTTCCAGAATCAGATTAAATTCGTTTAAACTTCGAAAATAGGAAGGTCGAGATGTAATTACCACATGCTTTGACGCAGTCATTAATGGCATAAGCTCATGGAAATACTGCAATCGCCTTTTTTCTGTTGCATGTGTCGCTATTTCATCAAATCCATCCAGAATAATAACTATTTTTTTTGCTTTTGCTAAATACCAAAACTTCTCTATCGCAAATTTACTTTCAAGAGTTTGTTCAATTTGGGAATTTATAAAATGATTAATCGAATGAGAATCGGATAAATATCGAAGTTTAAACAAGAAAGGGGCTTTATTTGAGTTGCCT
>JAHZIZ010000201.1 GCA_022601215.1 Bacteroidota bacterium | reverse complement strand
CCATCTAGACAATGTTTCAAACGTTCCGGATATGTATTGTCTTGAAAATAGTGATAAGAAATACCATTGGCTTCAATAAATTGAAGTTCAGCTTCCGCCTCTGGAAGTTGACTTGAAGCATCTAGTAATTTCAATTTTAATGGCCCAATTCCATCAATCTTTTGAAGGTGGCGTTTTCGTTCCTTAAAAACACCCTCGGCAGAGCCCACAGCATGCAGTAATTTTTTCGCTGAAACATCCCCTAAATTAGGCACACGTTGTAATGCCAATGTATAGAGCAATTCATTTTTGGATAACATAAAAATGGCTTTTATATAGTAATAAACTGGATCCGAGTTGCTTTCGGGATTACTATTAAAAAGGGGAGTGTCTAAATGTACATTTTTTTTTGTTGTTAATAAGTTCGCTGCTCAAGTATTGAATGCTGCTGGAAATTATTCTATGTTTGTTTTATGCAGTTGGCAACCTATATAAAAGACTTACTCTATCGTTATGAATGTGTTATCATTCCTGGCTTTGGTGCTTTTTTAACTCAAAATCATTCGGCTAGAATCGACGAGGTTAGCAACACCTTTTTTCCTCCTGGAAAAACTCTTTCTTTTAATAGGCAATTGCAAACCAATGATGGCCTTTTAGCAAACTACGTAGCCTCTACAGAAAATTGTAGTTACGAGTTAGCACTACAAAAAATAAGAAATTTCACAGGACGTCTATCTTTAGATTTATCTGAAGGTAAATCAGTGAACATTAAAAATATTGGAGACTTTATTTTAAGTGAGGAGCGAACACTACAGTTTACTCCTATAGCCAATCAAAATTTTAGTGCGGCTTCTTTTGGTCTCGGTACTGTAGTTGTGCCTGCTATTGAACGAAGTACTTCTACGGAAACTACACAACATAAAACCGTAGTCCTTCATCAAGAAAAAAAGAAAACTTCATACCCCTTCTTGCGCTACGCAGCTATTGGTCTTCTCACCATTTCTCTAGGAGGATTTAGTGGTCTTAAGATATATGAAGGGCAAGTAGCGCAACATAATTTTAAAGAAAAGCAGAAGTCAAATGCTCTTGTTGAAGAGCAAATACAAGAAGCAACTTTTGTAATGAGTAATCCTTTACCGGCCTTAAACTTAACCGTTGAAAAAGAAACAGGGCGGTATCATATTGTTGCTGGCGCTTTTAGAATAGAACAAAATGCTCAAAAGAAAATTACTCAATTAGCTGAAAAAGGCTATTCGGCTCGCCTTATTGGAACCAACAAATATGGACTTCATCAGGTTGTTTATAGTTCCCATGAAGATAGATTAGAAGCACTCCAAACGCTGCGCACTATCAAACGTCAAGAAAATAAAGACGCTTGGTTACTTGTTCAAAATCTCAATAAATAAAATCCTATTCTTTTTTAATTCTGAAATGACAGAGGTTCGTACCTTTGTCAAAAATGCTATTTATGGAAGCCAAAACACCCGCAGCCTCTAGAACCGTAATTACAGACCTAGTACTTCCGAGTGAAACCAATCCCATTGGAAACATGTTTGGTGGAGAACTCCTCGCTCGAATGGACAGAGCGGCGAGTATCGCCGCAAGAAGGCATAGTAGAAGAATTGTTGTAACCGCTTCGGTAAATCATGTAGCTTTTAACAAAATGATTCCTTTGGGCAGTGTTGTGACAGTAGAAGCGCATGTGTCTCGAGCCTTTAAAAGTTCTATGGAAGTGTATATGGATGTTTGGATTGAAGATCGCGAAAGCGGGCTTAAAAGCAAAGCCAACGAAGCTATCTATACTTTTGTGGCAGTAGATGAAATGGGTAGTCCAGTACCCGTTCCTCCTATTACAGCAGAAACTCCACTAGAAATAGAACGATATGATGCTGCCTTAAGAAGGAAGCAGTTAAGCCTGGTCTTAGCAGGTAAATTGGACCCCCAGCAAGCCTCAGAACTCAAGGCTTTATTCACATAAACCCTATATAACTACTAGGTTTTAAGCCTGTTAAAAGAACGAGCTCTCTCAGGTTTTTAACAGCTAAATGGATATATTTGATAGCTTTAAAAAAGATGATATCTTTTTCAGGCTATCAAAGTGACCATTCATTTTAAAAAAACCAACCATGAAAAAAGCTACTTTTTTTTCAAAAGGAAAAAATCTGGCAAGTCTATTGGCATTAGTGCTAACGACAGCCATTTCCTTTGCACAAAATTCTTACACAATTCAGTACCAAGATGAATCCTTGGCCATTGAAGAAAATATCAACACATTTCATTGGGATCAAATGCCCGAATCTTCTCAGCTTGGAAATGGATATTTTGGATGGGTTCAGTTTTATGAAACCCCTACTCAAGATATCCAGGATGCATTTAAAGCAAACCATCTAGAATTGATTGAATATATTCCGCACAGAACGTACTTGTTTTATTTTCCGAATAATACTTCAATCGACTTTCTCCGTAATCGTGGTGTAAGAGCTATTGTTCCCGTTGAAGGGCGATTTAAACTTGCACAATCACTTAAAAACGGAGAGATAGGTAATTGGGCAATTCAAGGAGATAACTTACTGGTGACATTAGTGCATCACCAAAACGTACGTACTGACTACGTTATTGAACAATTAGCAACACATCAAATTTCAGTGCGAAAACAATACACAGACTTTCAAACGTTGGAGCTTACTATTCCCAATAATTGTTTAGAAGACCTTGCTAACTTACCTTTTGTAAAATGGGTAGAATTAGCCCCACCACCTCCCGTTAAAGAAGATACTCGTGGGAGAGGACTTCACAGAGCGAATGGACTAGACACTCAAGGAGCCGGAAGAAATTACACTGGAGAGGGTGTTGGAGTTTTGGTTAGAGATGACGGGATTGTAGGGCCACATATTGATTTTCATGGAAGAATAGACAATACTTTGGCAACAGGAACGGACGCAAATCATGGAGATGGTGTTGCTGGTATACTTGCTGGTGCAGGAAATCTTAACCCAACCATGCGTGGTATGGCTGCAGGGTCCAATGTTTATGTCGTGAACTATGGAGGCAATTTCTTAGACGGACCTTCTCTTGCATACATTACTAATAATGATGTGCAGATTACAAATTCATCCTATGGAGATGGGTGTAATGCTGGGTATACTACAAACGCAAGAAATGTAGATCAACAAATTCACGAAACCAGTTCTCTTTTACATGTATTCTCCTGTGGTAACTCAAACAACAACAACTGCGGTTATGGCGCAGGAAGCCAATGGGGTAATATTACTGGAGGCCACAAACAAGGAAAGAATGCTATTGCAACTGCTAACGTATTCTTTAATGGCGTTTTGGCAAGCTCAAGTAGTCGTGGTCCCGCTCATGATGGAAGGATTAAACCAGATATTACGGCAAATGGGGCTGGGCATTTGTCAACCGATGAAAATAATGGATATTTTCAGTTTGGTGGAACTTCTGGAGCTTCTCCAGGCGTAGCAGGAATATCGGCTCAATTATACCAGGCCTATGCCGAGGCTAACAGTGGTAATCACCCACCATCTGGACTTATAAAAGCTACTTTATTAAACACGGCGAATGACTATGGAAACGTAGGGCCTGATTTTAAATTTGGATGGGGAATTGTTAATGGGTTAAGAGCAGGGATCTTAATAGAAGATGGGCGCTACCTCATGGACAATGTGTCTCAAGGCAACGCTAATAGTCATACCATTAATATTCCATCAGGAACAACCCAGGTCCGTTTTATGTTGTATTGGACAGATCCTGAAGCTTCTCCAGGAGCAAGTCCTGCTTTGGTAAACGATTTAGATTTAGTTGTTACAGACCCAGCAAACAATACCACACTTCCATGGATCCTAGATCCAACTCCAAATCCAACAACACTGGATCTTCCTGCTACCAATGGCGCAGATCACTTAAACAACATGGAACAAGTTCTGCTTAACAATCCCGCAGCAGGAAACTACACTCTAGATGTATCAGGTTTTAATGTTCCACAAGGTCCACAAGACTATTTTATTGTTTATGAAGTAATTACAGAAAATTTAACTCTTACCTATCCAAATGGAGAAGAAAAATTCGTTCCTGGAGTTTCAGAAAACTTACATTGGGATGCGATTAATACTACTAGCGGATTTACTTTAGAATACTCCACTAACGATGGAAATAGTTGGAATAATATTACTTCGGTTTCCAGTACGACAACCAACTATTTATGGAGTGTTCCTTCTGAGCTTACAGGAGAAGCCAAAATTAGAATTACAAGTGGGTCTTTCTCTGATGAAAGTGACACTACATTTAGCATTGCTCCCCTTGTTACTGGGTTATCTCTAACACAAGTCTGCGTCACCGAGGCGTCCTTTGATTGGAATGCATTAACAGGTGCTACGAGCTATGATCTGTATATTTTAGGCGATAAATATATGGAGATTGTTGGAAGTTCAAACACCAATTCTATCACCGTCCCTATTAGTAATGGAACAGAACCTATGTGGTATTCTGTTGCCGCCAAAAATGACGCTGACGGTTGGACAAATCGTCGTCGAAATGCAAATTTCCACTCTGGAGGATTAGTGAATTGTCCATTAGCCAACGATTTGTCTCTAATCCAGATTAATAATAATGCCGAGGATTTTTCTAGTGTTTGTGGAACACCAAATAATATAGTATCTGTTCAACTACAAAATACTGGAACTAGCGCTCAAAGTAACTTCACGGTTAGTTATCAAATTTCAGGGCAGGCAGTTGTTAATGAAACCTATGATTCATCATTAGCCCCTGGTAGTTCGGCGACCTATGATTTTACAACTCCTGTTAATTTATCAATTAATGGGGCCCACACCCTTACTACAAGTGTTGCACTATCAGGAGATGAAAATCCTCACAATAATACTCAGGCTTTAGACTTTGTTGCCTATGTGTCGACTGCCGACGAATTATTCGAGCCATTCGATGTAAATGGCGTGCCACCTGTGGGTTGGGTTATTGAAAATTCAGATACAGACATTACTTGGGAAGCAGCAACCAATATTACCGGCGTTGATGGAAACCCAACAACAACAGCATTTTTAGACAACTACAATTATTACAACACTTCACAAGAAGATGCGATTGTAACGGACATCTATGACCTTACCTCCATTACCGCTGCTAGTCTTCAATTTGATGTTGCGAAAGCCCAAAGATCTGCGAACGCAAGTGATGTATTATACGTTGGCGTTTCTACCGATTGTGGTAATACATTTACTCTTTTTTATGGACAAGGAGGGCTTGACTTATCCACCATACCAGATTATTATAATACAGGGGCTTGGACACCAGCTTCAGCAGATGAATGGAGAACAGAGGACATTGATATCAGCTCATTCGCTGGTGAATATGCCATCTTTAGATTTGTATTAGACAATAATAATGGAAACAGTACTTTCATAGATAATATTAAGATTCCTGAATTATTAAATACAACGTCTTTTAACGTTTTGGAAGTTTCCCTGAGTCCCAACCCAGCAACTCAAGAATTTCAAATTTCTTTAGGAACTATTATTCCAGATTCGCTCAGCGTATCTATAGCGAATAATCTTGGTCAACAGGTCGCCACCTACAATGCTTCTATTTTCTATGGAAATACGGCGACTATCGATGTAGCAAATCTCAATACTGGTCTATATTTCGTGACCATTGCGTCGGGAAGTCAAACTACGACCAAAAAATTATTGGTTAAATAATACAACACTTATTTAACACCAAGGCTGTCTAATGTCATTTTAGACAGCCTTTTTTTATCTTATCTTTGTGGTTCATTCTGAAGTTTCTTCGGAATAAACTCAATAGCAGATTAGTATGTACATAGAGCAAATTTATACAGGATGTTTGGCACAAGGAGCCTACTATATTGAAAGTAATGGTGAGGTAGCGATTATTGATCCGTTGCGAGAGGTAAAGCCATATATTATAAAAGCAAACGACCATAAAGCAACCATAAAATATGTTTTTGAAACTCATTTTCATGCCGATTTTGTGAGCGGTCACTTAACCCTATCAAAGGAAACCGGAGCTCCTATTGTTTATGGCCCAAATGCCAATCCTTCGTTCGAAGCCACGATTGCTAAAGATGGACAAGTATTTAAGCTTGGGGACATTACCATTACTGCTATCCACACTCCAGGTCATACCATGGAAAGTACGACGTATCTTTTAAAAGATAAAGACGGAAACAATCATGCGATTTTTACTGGAGACACGCTCTTTTTAGGAGATGTTGGACGTCCAGATTTAGCCCAAAAGGCGGCAGACATGACTCAGGAAGACCTAGCCGGTATTTTATACCAAAGCTTGCGAGAAAAGATTATGCCATTGGAGGATCATATTATTGTGTACCCAGCACATGGAGCAGGGTCAGCATGTGGTAAAAACATGATGAAAGAAACTGTAGACACTTTGGGAAATCAAAAAAAGATCAACTATGCGCTTCGAGCGGATATGACCAAAGAAGAATTTGTAAAAGAGGTAACGGACGGATTATTACCTCCGCCGTTGTATTTTCCACTCAATGTTAAAATGAATAAAGAGGGTTATGAAGATATTGATACTGTGGTTGCTAAAGGGACGCGTCGTTTGTCTCCCGATGCCTTTGAGGTGGCTGCAAATGAAACAGGTGCTATTGTCTTGGATGTAAGACACCAAAAAGAATTTATAAAGGGTCATATCCCCCGATCCATTTTTATCGGTATTGACGGCGGATTTGCCCCTTGGGTCGGAGCTTTAATTGCGGACGTACAACAACCTATACTAATCATTGCTCCCGAAGGACGTGAAGAGGAAACTGTGACACGTCTATCACGAGTAGGTTTTGACAATACTTTAGGCATACTAGACGGAAGCTTTTCCGCCTGGGAAGCCGCTGGTAAAGAAACTGATTCACTTGCCTCAATTCCAGCTTCTGAATTAGCCACTATATTATCCCAAAACAATGCTCCAATTTTCGATGTGCGAAAAGATGGAGAGTATGAAGGCAACCATATCGCCAATGCAGTCCATACTCCACTTAGTTTCTTAAACGATTATTTATCTCAATTCCCCACAGAAGGCACCTTCTACATTCACTGTGCAGGAGGGTATCGAAGCGTTATTGCCGCATCGATATTAAAAAGTAGGGGTATTCACAACCTTGTGGATATTGCGGGAGGATTTAAAGATATTAAGGAGACTGAAATTCTATTAGCTGAAGGAATCGGACAAGATACTTAACGATTTTACATTCTGTATACCCAATCGGCAGGGTTAAGTCGGTTACTATCTCTATACACTAAGAATTTAATGACCGTTTTATTAGTCAAATGATTGGTCACTACGGTACCAATCTCTTGTTTGGTCGTCACTCGATCTCCTTTTGTCACGGAGACATTACTCAAGTTATTATATATTGTTATATAATTACCATGACGCACATATACGGCCTTATTCGCCCCTTTTAATTGTTGTATTTGAAACACTTCTCCGCTAAAAACAGCTCTAGCTTTTGCGCCCTTCTCTGTCGCTATTTCCACACCACTGCTAAAAGTAGTAACGTTCGGTAATTGTGGATGCTGTTTTTTTCCATAACGTCTCACCACTACCCCCTTCTCAACCGGCCATGGGAGTTTTCCTTTATTACTGGTAAAATTATTGGCTAGCGCTTTGGCTTCGGCAGTCATGACAAAGGTCTCGGCCTTGTTCACTTTTTTAGTGCTTCCAGAACTCTTATTAGACGCTGCAATTGCTGCTTTAATAATTCGTTCAATTTCTCGATCTAACTTATCCGCTGCACGTTGTTTACTTCTAATTTGCTTGGCAAACTTCCCCTCCTCTTTCTTAAGCGATGCGACAAGTGCCCCCTGACTGCGTTTTTCAGTATCCAACTTCTTTTTCTCCGCTTTGTTCTTAGCTATGAGTGACTCTTTATCTTTTCGCTGTTGAATAAGTCCTGTATTAAGCTCTTTAAGCTCTTCAGATTTGGACTTAATACTTTCTCCCTGTTGCTTACGGTGCTTGGTATATTGTTTCATATACTTCGCCCTTTTGTATGCCTGTAAGAAGTTTTCCGAAGAAAGTAAAAACATCAACCGACTTTGTTGAGATTTACTCTTATATGATTTACTAATCATAGAGCCATAATCTTCTTTAAGCACTGCCAACTCCTCCCTCAATTGATCCATTGTTGTTAAATTATCATTGATCTCCCGCGTCAACAAGTTGGCCTGTTGATTGGTAATTCGGATAAGGTTGGTTCGGGTAGCAATACGTTGATCAAGATCTTCCAACTCTGCCAAAACACTCTTTTTCTCTCCCCGTGTTTTAAAGAGCAAACTATTTATTTTTTCAATTTCCTTGAGCAATAGTTGTCGCTGTTCTTCTAGTCGCTTTTGCTTTTTAGATTGAGCCGTAATAGGAGCCACCAATAAAAAGCAGAAAAAAAGTACTATGTAAGAAATTCGTTTATTCATTAGTCTAGAACAATCTCTTGATAACCATTTGGTATTTTAAACGGAAAACTTACCGCTACATTTAAGTCGATATTCCTATAAGTTACCCCAATCTTAGTCTTGTTATCTCCTTCTAAAGCTTCGATATCAATTACTGAAGGAAACCACTGATCCGATACTTTTTGATAAGTATCATATACCACAGAAAGCTCTCTGTTGTCGGCGGGTTGAGAGACCTTGGCCGAATTCACCTTAAAATTGTCCGGATTGAGTAAAGCAAAGTGCAAAAAGTTATAAGGCTGATCTTTAGGTTCTAATTTATATTTATTATTGGTCACCGAAGAACGATATCCATTATCCACTTTAAATATAGATTGACCCAAAAGAATTGCTTGCGTCTTTTCAAAATTCAATGGAGTTCCCAGCCAATTACTCAACAAAGCAAAGTCTCCATTGAAGTATGTATTTCCCAAAGTTTCATAGTAACTTACATTATCTTCAGTGATGAGTGCTTTCGCCATTGTAATCCCGAGAATTGATGCCTTCATCCATATTTTTTTATCCTTTTCCATTCGCAAACTTACAGTAATGCTTTGACGTTGTTTCTCATCTTCATAAGCCACTTTAACTCGTGATGCCAGTGTTTTAAAGTTAGGCATAGCTGCTTTATGCGCTGATATAATTCCTTTTACGGCTAGACCAGAATCAGCATTAGATGTGCCAATAACAGTCTTTGGGCCTCCGCAAGAAAAAAGGAACCATGAACCGAGTACTATGTATAAAAATTTATGCACCTGTGTTAATTTGCGATATTAATTTGAGCTGCCTTTTGCCCATATTCCGTTGCTTTCTTAGTGTTCCCTTTTTGAGTGTAAGCAAGCTTCAACTGCTCATAAAAGTCCTTCTCCATGGTGGGATTATCTAACAAGAAATCCACGCCACTTTCTAGGCTATCAATAGCATCAGATATATTACCAAGTCGGTTGTTAGCGACCCCATTTATTAAATACAGCATAGGTTGCGCCGGAAAAACTCCCAATCCTTCCTCACTAAGGGCGACAGCTTCTTCATACTTTTCAATTTCAATTTGAAGCAGCAACGTCTTTTTTAATAAACTAAAATTGTCATCATCTAAAGCAACTCCCTTTTCATAAAATGTAAGTGCTGTCACAGCATCTCCTTTCGCACTATAATAACCTCCCAATTGCTCGTATACGGCGCCATTTCCTTCCACAGAGAACTGGTTCACCACATTTTCTAGCTCTTTTTCGTAGGTAGGGTTTTCTTCAACAAAGCGAATAAAATCACTAAGCACCTTATACTTACTTTCCTTTTTAATTTCCGCAGCGGAAAAAACTTGCTTCATGGAATTCATTGCATCTTCTGTATTTCCCCTATCTAGATAGAACTTATACAATGCTAAATGCACCATTTGCGAGTTTGGTTGATTTTTAAGGAGCTCTTTAGCAGTAGCAAAGGCTTTCTCTGTTTCTCCTTTTTCGCTGTACAAAAAGATAAGATTTAGATAGTCCTGTTCTCTTTTAGAGTTTTTATCAATTTTAGTCTCGAGGTTTTCAATAGCGCCTGTATTATTTCCTGTCACCTTATAGATTTGCCGCCTGAGAGCATTTCTATACGCTGTTTCTCCCCAAGAATCATCAAGCTCATCCAATAATGCTAATGCTGCGTCATATTTTTTAGTGCGATGGTATAAATTAGCTAAGTCCTCCTTATAATCCTCATCATTTACTATCAGTTTCTTTACAAGAGGAATGGCCGATTGATAATCTCTTTTCAAATAGTACAGATCATAAAGGGCCTCCATGACATCCAATTGGTCCCCTTCAGATGCGAGGACTCTCTTAAAACTATCTTCTGCTTCGTCATATCGTTTGAGTTGTTTGAGATTCTTTCCTGTTTCAAAGTAAACGACCGCCAAGCCATCTTCATTCTTTTTCGCAGCCCGTTCCGCTCTTTTAAGGGCATTAAGGGCCAGTTCATAGTTTTCTATCCCTTTCTGTTTTAAGGCTTCAAAAAAGTGGTCCTGAAATGCGTCACTCACATCTCCAAGATCATCCGTTGGTGCATCTCCTAAACTCCCTTGAGCATAAGAAGGTCCTACAGAATACATCATTCCGAAGATAATAATACCTATTTTAAACAGTGTTTTCAAATTTTCGTTTGGTCCAGCGCAGTCGACACTTCTATTATCTGTCTTTATCATAGACCCCTCGATTGCGCTCGCGGGGACAGACTTTTTATTTCAATTGGCTATAATCTCCAAGACTAACATTACTAAACTTCCCGTCAAAATGCACATGATTCCCAATCATGGCAGTATCCAAGGCAGCATTTTTAATAACCGTTTTAGATTGTATGATACTATTTGTAACGGTACTATCCTCAATTATTGTGTCCT
>JAHZIZ010000200.1 GCA_022601215.1 Bacteroidota bacterium | reverse complement strand
GCTAAAAAAGACGGGGCTTATGAAACCTATAAAGGATCACCTATCTCTGAAGGATTATTCCAACACAACTTATGGAATATTAAAGATGAAGAATTAAGCGGTCGTTGGGACTGGGGGAAATTGCGTAAGGACGTGAAGAAACACGGAGTTCGTAACTCACTATTAGTAGCGCCAATGCCAACTGCGTCTACTTCACAAATTTTAGGAAACAACGAAGCCTTTGAGCCGTATACTTCAAATATTTATACACGTCGTGTATTATCTGGTGAGTTCATTGTAGTGAACAAGCACCTATTAGAAGACTTAGTACAATTAGGACTTTGGAATGACGATCTAAAAGAAGAAATTATGCGTGCTAATGGTTCTATTCAGGATGTGGATGTAATTCCGCAGGAATTGAAAGAACTATACAAAACAGTATGGGAGTTGAGTATGAAAGATATTATCGATATGTCACGTCACAGAGGATACTTTATCGATCAGTCGCAATCGCTAAACCTCTTTATGGAGAACGCTAATATGGCGAAGCTTACTTCGATGCACTTCTATGCTTGGAAGAGTGGGTTAAAAACCGGAATGTACTACTTACGTACTAAGAGCGCGGTAGATGCTATTAAGTTTACCTTAAAGAACGATGCTAAAAAAGAACCTGTGCCAGAGATGGCAGAGGCTAAAGTAGAAGCTACTTCTGCAATAAGTGATAAGCCGCTTACTGCGAAGGAGATGAAAGAACTGCTCGCGCAATCCAAAAATGCAGCAGAAAATGACGAGGATTGCCTTATGTGCGGTTCTTAATCCTGAAAGGGAAATTAATTATTAAGTGTTAAGATAAAGGAAGACGAAAGTCTTCCTTTATTATTTGATACTATCCGTGCCTAGATACTTGTCATTCTTATTGTAATACCAAGCCCGTGTCTTTGGCATTTTAATGTCGTTGACTCTTACTTCTTCCGTAAGGAGGATGTATTCTCCCGTTTCCTTTCCCGCTCCTTTGGGATCACCCTTATAAAACTGATAGACCTCCATGGCATAGGTGGTAGGGTCAAAGTATAAGAACCAAACATCGGTGCCAACGGCTTCGTCGTAACGGGCCTTTAGTACGAGATATTCTTTCCCTTTAAAGGTTCTCTTTTCTACGGTTTCTGAAATGTGCGTACCTGGATCCTTGAGCTTCATGGGTAAGCCATAGAGGTAGGTGTAATAGTTTTTATAAAGGGCTGCCATCTCGCAAGGTGATCGTTTTGCGTCTGGTTTAGGGTCTGTAATGGAAGTAGTGCAGTTTTCTTTATCAATGGTATACGTGAAAGATTCGCCTTCACGAATAATTGTTGTGGAGAAATATTCATCAGGTAAATTAATCACCACCTCGCTATGGCCTTTAGTACCATCGGCACGTTGTAAGGTGAGTTGTAATGTATCTGAAAACGTCTCCCAATTCCCTTGAGGGTCGTGGTATGAAATGGTTTTGTCTAAGAGTTGTCTCCCTGTTAGCTCCTGTGCGATGGTTGGAGACAACAGAAAAAATGAGGCAAGTAAAACGAATAGTTTCATGATTTTCAGTCTTAAAAGTGAAGATTAAAAATAAGAAAAGATTCGTTAGTGAGTTTATCCAATGAACGCGAGCGTGTATCCCAAAATGGCTCCAATAATGATCACCCAGATTACACTCACTTTCTTAAACTTAAATACCAAGATAGCACTGATGAGAAGTATAAGGGCGGCTCGCCAATCGATTAAAGTTTCTTTTCCCATAACAAATAAGACGGCAAGCATAACGGCAACAGCTGCTATGTTTACGCTGTCCAAAAAATATCTCAGTATTTTAGATTGTCTCATTTTTGGAATCAAAGGATTCAATAATAGTACAAAAATAAAGGAGGGTAAAAAGATGCCTGCACTGGCTGCTATAGCTCCCCAAAAACCATGGAGTTGGTAGCCAATAAAAGTGGCTGTGGATAGGACTGGTCCTGGTGTAAATTGGCCAATACCAATAGCATCTATGAGTTCTGCTCTGGTAAGTAGTCCAGTGGTCACCAATTCGGCATCGAGGTAAGCAAATAAGACATATCCACTTCCGTAGAGAATACTTCCTACTTTTAAAAAGGTGAGGAATACTTTGAGCGTACTCACTTTGGTAATCACTTCCGAAGAAACAAAAAACAACAAGGGAGAGAGGCTATTTATTGTGGTATTGGTACTCCTATCCTTTAACCAGAAATAAAACATCCCTAACAATCCTCCCGCTAATAGGGCAATAACTTCATGGATGCCTAAGAGGCTGGCCACCAAGACCACCACTCCGATTACTGCAAGCTCCCAATTTTTAAGCGCTTTTTTACCCAATTTAAAAATGGCCGAAGCAATGATGGCGAGCACCGCTGGCTGAATGCCTTTTACAAAGGGTTGTACTTCAGGCAGCGTTCCATAACTAACATAGAGATAAGCCAGTATTCCGGTAATGAAGACGGCTGGAAAAATAAAACTAATTCCCGCTACAAACAGGCCTTTACTTCCTGCTCTTTCATGGCCGCAGTGCATGGTCATTTCGGTGCTATTGGGTCCAGGAATTAAATTAGTGGCACCAATGAGATCCAAAAAATGCTCTCGCGACATCCATTTTCTTTTGGTGACCACTTCGTTCTCCATCATAGCGATATGAGCTGCAGGCCCACCAAAGGCAAACAATCCTAACTTAAAAAAAACAAGGGCAACTTCCTTTAGTTTTTGGGTGTTACTCATAACTTAAAAGTACTAAAAAACCCCATAATAACATGATCGAATTATGGGGTTTATCAATAATTATATACACCTACTACTCTCTCTTGTAGCTAGTATAGTATTCTTCCATAAGGTTCATGATTCCTGTAACAAGATCCTTTGTTTCCAATAATATATTGAAATAAAGTGTTGTGTTTTTAGGACTTTCTTCCTCGGTTCTAGTGCGTTCAATTTGCTTTTCAATCTTATCGGCCAATAGTGTATTGATCTCTTCTTTTCTAGAAAGCACATAGCTAATTCGCTCAAATTTACGACTGTTAAACACCTCTTCGATTTCGGCAAGAAGTGACTCTAAAGAATCATCGATTTCTTGTAAATCTTTTATTTGGTTAAATCGTAATTTCTTATGATTGTTGTTGATGTGCTTGTAACTCTTTTTTGAGATGAAATCTAGTGATTGTCCCATATCGGTTAAGTATGCCAAAATGGTAATGTAGAAGTTACTTCCACGAACACTCGTTTCGTCGAGGTTCTTAATTAAGTAGAAAATGTTATCTCGAAGATCCTCAATTTCAGCGTCTAGCTTTTCTACTCCTTTTCTACTCCTCTTCAATTTCTTGGTGTCTTCTTTAGCCAATCCTTTTAATACATCTGTGTAGATTTTGTTCGTTCTAGAGACCACACTAGAAATGTTATCTGCACTTTCAGAAATAATACCCTGTACAGTACTACTTTCTGATTTCTTTAATTTCTTAGGATCTACCACTGTATTACTTTTTCTTTTATGAGATAAATAGTTTCTCACAAGCAGGAATACCGTTATAAGTAATAAAATAGGAATCATTACCTGTTTGTTCCAGTTAATTAGGAATACTACTGTCCCAGCAGCGACTAGGGCGCCAAAAGCAGTAAAGAACCATCCTCCAATTACATTTAACACACCAGCAACACGATAAACAGCGCTTTCACGTCCCCAAGCCTTGTCGGCAAGAGAAGTACCCATGGCTACCATAAAGGTAACGTAGGTGGTAGATAATGGTAATTTCATTGCTGTTGCTATAGAGATTAAGATCCCTGCTACCATAAGATTTACAGAAGCTCTAATCATATCGAATGCAGGCGCGTCAATACTTTGATCTTTGGAAAGCAACATGGCATTATCGGGTTTTTGAAAACTGATACCAATTCTCTCTTGAGTTGCCTTAGGTATGATATAGCTTAGGCCTTGAGATAACCAAGAACTTCCTTTAACGATACCTCTTGAAAGCATATTAGGCTTAAATTTCTCATGGGTATCTCCTTGTCTAGACAAGCTAATTTCAGTTTCTGCAACCGTTTTAGCCTTCTTAGAGAACCACAATGTAGCGACCATAATTCCACCAGCGATAAATAACAAGAAAGGTTCTGCAGGCATTTTCTTATCTAAGATTTCCATAGTGAAAACAGTTGGGTCTATTCCAGAACCGTTCCATGCTTCCCATGAGTGGTAAGCGGCCATTGGTACACCGATAAAGTTTACCAAGTCATTTCCAGAAAAAGCCAGCGCCAATCCAAAAGTACCTACTGCAATTACCACAAGAAGAATACTCTTCTTAGTGATTTTTTGAAAAGCGTAAGAGAATAGTGCAAAGAAGACAAAACTAGCTAGCATCACCCAGATTTCATTCCCGTCTAAAATTCCTTTTAAGTCCTTGTAGTAAGGAGTCCCTTTAAGCCCTTTCATAAAGATAAAGTAAGTGATAGCTGCCAATGAAAATCCTCCAAAAATGGCTCCAAAGTTTTTAATTTTCTTTTCGTATTGGAAAGTGAAAATAAGACGAGAGACCCATTGTACTAATGCTCCGACACTAAAGGCTATTACTACCGATAATAGGATTCCACTTATTATCGTGAGTGCTTTCTCCTTATTAATATAGGTTCCAAGGTCCGAAATTGTTTGCCCTTCTATACCGCTAATCTTAATTAATGAGATCACGATGGCAGCTCCCAACAAGTTAAATACAATAGAAACTGTTGTGGAAGTTGGTAACCCAAGAGTGTTAAAGAAATCGAGAAGTAAGATGTCCGTAATCATTACCGCCATAAAAATCATCATGATTTCATCGAACGTGAACATGGCAGGGACAAAAATCCCTTTACGTGCAACTT
>JAHZIZ010000199.1 GCA_022601215.1 Bacteroidota bacterium | reverse complement strand
GTCACTCTCTGTCCTTGTTATTTTAGCGACTTTATTGATGATCGTTCAGAATGTTATGTCTTAATTATTTCTGAAACATTTAACACGCCGCTACTTTGTTAGCGCCTAAGTAACTGTTAAATTCGCCTACTTACTTCTTTATATGAATAACGACAAGCAGTTACAATATGATATTGCCTATTTGCGCATGGCGAAAGAGTGGAGCAAACTTTCATATTGTGAAAGAAAACAGGTAGGGGCACTTATCGTAAAAGATAAGATGATTATTAGCGACGGATATAATGGGACTCCTACGGGTTTTGAAAACATTTGTGAGGATGATGAGGGGTATACAAAATGGTATGTGCTTCATGCCGAGGCGAATGCCATATTAAAAGTGGCATCTTCTACCCAATCCTGTAAAGGCGCCACCTTGTACATTACGATGTCTCCGTGTCAGCAATGTAGTAAGCTAATTCATCAGGCCGGTATTTCTCGCTTGGTGTTTCATCAAGCCTACAAGGATGATAGTGGGGTGAGATTTTTGAAAAAGGCGGGAGTGGATGTTGCGCATATCAGTACTTTAGACTAAATGGGAAACACAAAAAAATACATACCCTTATTATTAGGTCTTGCCGTTGCGGCAGGTGTTTTTTTAGGTTCTAAATTGAACTTTAATGATGGCAATGAAAAAATTTTTGCCACCAATAGTAAAAAGGATAAACTCAATAGATTGATAGATTATATCGACTATGAATATGTTGATGAGGTAAATACGGATAGCATTGTAGACGTTACGGTGAATGGTATTTTGGAGAATCTAGATCCACATTCTGTCTATATTCCCGTAAGCCAGTATGAGGATAATGCCGATGACATGCGAGGTAACTTTGTTGGGATTGGGGTTAGTTTTTATCCTTACAATGATACCATTGCGGTTATTCGTTCCATCGAAGGTGGCCCTGCGGCAAAGGCTGGAATTAAAGGAGGGGATCGTATTTTGTATGCGGACGGCAAACAGCTTTTTGGCCAAGGGATGCAACGCGATAGCATCTCAAAATATTTGAAAGGGGAAGTAAATAGTAAAGTGAAGTTGAAAGTATACCGAAAGGAAGAAGGAAGATTCCTGGAGGTGACACTAAAGCGAAAGCGAGTGCCTATTGTAAGTGTGGATGCATCTTATGTGCTTACTAATGGATTAGGATATATAAAGGTGAATCGTTTTTCCGAAAGTACTTACAAAGAGTTTAAAGCTGCTTTGGAAGACTTACAAGATCAAGGAATGACTTCTTTGATGTTGGATTTGAGGGATAATCCTGGCGGATATATTTCTGCAGCCGAACGAATTTTGGATGAGTTCTTGGAAGATGATAAGCTCATGCTAATTACACGAAATAAAAATGGCGACGAGAATCAGAGTTTTGCTACCAAAAGAGGTGATTTCGAGGAAGGAAAGCTTTATGTCCTTATCAATGAAAACTCAGCTTCTGCTAGTGAAATAGTGGCGGGTGCGTTGCAGGACAATGATCAAGGAGTGATTGTTGGGAGACGCTCGTTCGGAAAAGGATTGGTGCAGCGAGAAATGGCCCTTGGGGATGGAAGTGCTGTGCGCTTAACCATTGCTAGATATTATACGCCTACAGGGCGATCTATTCAGCGCTCTTATGCCAATGGTAATGGAGATTATTATAAGGATTATGAAGATCGTTATCGAAATGGCGAAATGAGAAGTGCGGATAGCATAAAGGTGGCTGATTCGCTTAAATTCACAACACCAAAAGGAAAGGTGGTTTACGGAGGTGGTGGTATAATACCTGATGTTTTTGTTCCTAAGGATACAAGTTTAGAGAATGAAACATTGGAATATATTACGCGTAATGGTTTTATGAGTTATTTTATTTTTGAATATCTTGAAGCCAATAGAGGTGATTTTGAAGAAATGAGTTTAGAGGAATTTACAGAGCGTTTTCAGGCGGACGAAGGGTTAACGGATGATTTTATCGTTGCTGCAAATTTAGAAAAGGCTCAAATAGATATCAGCGCATATTTAAAGGAATTAAAGCTTGCATTAAAGGCAAACATTGCACAGCAACTTTTTGGTCCGAATGCGTATGAGTATCTGCTTAATCAGGATGATCCTATGATTATTAAAGTAATAGAGTTAGAAAAATCCAATAACGCCATAGAGTAATCTCATTTACTTTCTTGTTTTCTTTTTCTCTTTAATTTTGTGAGATATTTGAAGTATGATTGCCAATAGGATGGCGCAGGCAGCCGCCATGATACCAATTGCGGCTATTGCACTATCTCCACTAAAAGGGGCTTTTAGGTTGATCTTAGTGCTGTTAAAAATAAGAAGTCCTAATCCAATAGCGATCAGTATATAAGTGAATATTTTCATAATGCTTAGGCAATAAGTTTACACAAACAGTCCTTGGATGTTTGAGGTGAATAATTTTACGGCAATCGCCAGTAAGATAACACCAAATATTTTTTCGATGATGGCAATTCCATTAGGCCCTAAAAGCTTTTGTAATTTGGAGGAAGTTTTTAGAACGATATATACCACAATTACGTTAACTAATATGGCGACAATAATGTTTAATGTACTATATTCTGCTTGAAGTGAAAGTAGTGTTGTTAGAGATCCAGGGCCCGCAATCATTGGAAAGGCGATTGGAAAAACCGTTGCAGTTTTCTTAAGGCCTTTCTTCTCTTTAAACAAAGTGACTCCTAGAATCAT
>JAHZIZ010000198.1 GCA_022601215.1 Bacteroidota bacterium | reverse complement strand
TGACATCCAAAAACGTTTGGTTGGGAAAGAACTATTTCAGAGAGAATTAAAAGGAAAACTTCGCGATGCAACCACATTCGATGCGGCCATTTCAGATCATGATAATGATTCGTATAATTAGATGACTATATGGGTTTGTAATCACAGAGATTTTGCGGTCCTTCTAATAATACTTTGACTATTTTTAAGGTACCATCATCTGTAGTTGAAATTTGCCACTTAATTAGTGAAATGGTTCCATTCTCAATTTCCAATCCAGTAATACTTCTTGGGTGTACACAACTCCCATCATTGAATAATGGAATCTCATTTGGTTCAGGAAATCGAGGTCGGTGAGTATGTCCTGTAATGGTTACGACATTCTTTTTTTCAATAATCCACTTTTTTAATCGCCGTTCCACTTTAATCAATTCTTTGAAGTTTTTGGCAGGGCTGGTTGGGTCGCCAATTCCAAAAATTTGAAGCTGACGCCATAAAGCACGTACCATAAAACGATTAAACTTCCAACCGTGATAATTCATCCAATCAGCTTGATGACCATGTAACATAAAAAGTTCTTGCTGGGTGTCTTCGTGGACCAAAACCAAGCCTTCCGAGAAAGTAATACCCGGAAATAACGGATCTTGCTTTCCTGTAACTTTATTAAAATAACTATGCAGGTGTTTTTTGACGTAGCTCTCTTTTTTGTAAACCATATCATGATTCCCTAATAGCCGATATAGCCGATTTTCTTGAAAGAATTTACGCATCAATACAAAGACATTCTTATGCGCTTCTAAAATCGATTTAAAGTCAGTGTTCTCCCATAATTCATCGCCATCTCCCAATTCGCAATACGTATAACCTTCGTTATAATAATGCTTTAAGGCGTGATAATAGATATTACGGTTATTGGCGAATTCATCCGCAAAGGTGTTATCTCCGCGATGACAATCACTAAATAGAATAAACTTAGAGCGGTCGTTAAAAGAAATCCTTGGTGCAGTTTCATAGGCTTTGGAGATTCTTTTACGTGAAGACATTGACTTTCTTTTGCTTAAAGATACAACATGGGATAGATTAGGCAAATTGAATCAAATAAAACACCATTTTCAGGGGTCTTTTACAGATTATTTGGCTTTTAATTCTGTTCCATGAAAGGGACAGTACGTCCATTTTCCAGAAAGCATTTTTTGATCTTTAGGACATAGTTTCTCTTCCAATAAACTACCAAGGGGTAGGTCTGGACCTGTTTTAAATGTTCCCAGCTCTATTTCTAAAGGTGAGTTTCCAATTGGGTTTATAGGCAAAACGGCTTGCGTAGGGTTATTTTCCATAAATATGAAATGCATATTCTCACCCATAGGGCCTAACATATTAGACATCATAGGTTGCACAATAGTCAAGAAATTAATTAGATCTGAAGGAATGTCTTTCATATCAGTCATTGCTAATTCCTGTCCGTTATAAGTGATTTTCAAAATCTCCTGAATTTCCTCTAATGGAGTGTAAGTGATCCCTCCAAAATAGCCAATTTTGCCTTTTACAACGGCAAAGAGCTCATAGTCAGCGAACATATCCTTTAATGCCTGAATATCCGCTGCAGTGGTTGTTTCGTCTTGTGCAAAGGAAACTTCCCAAAATACTTGTGGTAACCACCAAACCATTTCTAAATCATCTGGGGCATCACTTGAAAATTGAGTTTCGGTAAGCAGGGCATCAATGCTCACTTGCTTGATGTCTTTTTTTTGGGCAGTTAAAGTTAGGCAAACTAAGAGTAGAGCCCCAATTAGAGTTCTTTTTTTCATATTATTTGAAGGCATTAATGCCCGTTACATCTAATCCTGTAATGAGTAAGTGAATGTCATGAGTACCCTCGTAAGTTACAACACTTTCCAAGTTCATCATATGGCGCATGATAGGATATTCTCCAGTAATCCCCATTCCTCCGAGCATTTGCCTAGCCTCACGAGCAATTTTAAGGGCTATTTCTACGCTGTTTCGTTTTGCCATAGAGATTTGGGCGGATGTGGCTCTATCTTCATTCTTGAGCTGCCCTAGGCGTAATACCATTAATTGTGCTTTTGTGATTTCAGTTATCATCTCCGCCAATTTCTTCTGTTGTAGTTGAAACCCGCCAATAGGTTTGCCAAACTGAATACGTTCTTTACTGTAGCGCAAAGCCGTATCATAACAATCCATGGCAGCTCCAATAGCTCCCCAAGCGATTCCATAACGAGCAGAGTCTAAACAGCCAAGGGGTGCCCCTAAACCGGATTTGTTAGGGAGTAAATTTTCTTTGGGAACTTTAACGTCTTGGAAAATTAATTCACCTGTTGCACTAGCACGCAAAGACCATTTATTATGAGTTTCAGGAGTGCTAAAGCCTTCCATCCCTCTTTCCACAATCAGTCCGTGGATACGTCCTTCTTCATTCTTAGCCCAAACAACAGCCACATCACAAAAGGGTGAATTAGAGATCCATAGTTTGGCTCCATTCAGTAAATAATGATCTCCCATATCTTTATAATGGGTTACCATACCAGATGGATTGCTACCGTGGTCTGGTTCTGTAAGACCAAAAGATCCCATCCATTCTCCTGTAGCTAATTTCGGAAGGTACTTTTTTCGTTGTTCTTCATTTCCGTATTTCCAAATAGGATACATCACTAAAGAAGATTGTACCGAAGCCGTTGAACGCACCCCACTATCACCTCTTTCAATTTCTTGCATAATAAGGCCATAAGAAATCTGATCCAAACCAGCTCCACCGTATTCTACAGGGATATACGGCCCAAATGCCCCAATTTCTGCCAATCCTGGAATAATGGATTTTGGGAATTCTGCATTTTGGGCAGCTTCCTCTATAATTGGAGAAACATCTCGTTTTACCCAAGCTCGGGCTGCATCCCTAATGAGTTTGTGTTCCTCGGTTAATAGATCATCTAGGTTGTAATAATCTGGAGCTTCGTATAAGTCCGGTTTCATGCTGTAAGTTTTTGGTTTACAAATGTAAAAACCACAAATTGATTGTCCTACATTTTTAAAAGAAAATCTTCGATCGAAGATGGGAATTATTTATTGAGGAAATCTGCCAGTAAACGATGAAAATGATGTACCCCTTGTTCTCTAGTCGGAGAGAAACGGCCCGCTTTATAGAAAGACGAATTTACTCCATTTTGGACATTTTCAACGACAAACTCATCTTCGCGCTCTACCTTTTCTAATGAACTTCCAGCTCCCTTATCCAACTTAGATTCGTCATATACATATGAGATAAAGGAAACTTTGGTTTTGTTGATGCTAATGGGTTTAACAATATTAACGGATAGGCCCCACGGGTAAAAATTGAACATCATATTGGGGAATACCCAGTAGTAATACGCTCCAACATTTTTTCCATAGTCAATATGATTCTTTGGGAGATCAAATATTTCTGTAGCTTCATTGGTGTAGCCAATTTGGAGTGAACAATGGTTGTAAATTTCAGTAGTATAACTACCATAATCCAGCACTTGGTTAAGTCCGTCGTGCACAAAGGGTACATGAAAACCTTCCAAATAGTTATCGCAATATAGCGCCCAATGCGCATGTACTAAATAGTCTTTTGATAGTGCTTTGTTTAATGAAAATTCTTCAAGGGGCAAAAAACCAACACGTTCGTTCATTTTATTGATTACTTGTTTAAAGTCAAATTCAGGGTTCAATCCAACAAACAAAAAAGGACCCCATTTTTCCAATGGGAATTTGTGTAAATCGTCGCATGGTCTTGGAAAATCTTTAGCTTCTTCGAACTCAGGCATGCTCATAAATTTACCATCCAGGTGAAACCGCCTTCCATGATACATGCAAACTAAATTTTTAGTGGCACCCCCATTAAGTGCCACTAAGTTGCCTCGGTGGGTGCATACATTTGTCATACAGTTTATCTTGTCATTGGCATCGCGAGTTATCAATAAAGGCTCTGTTAAATAGCTATCTAAAAGAATAAAAGGAGACACAGAATTAGGCAGCCTTACTTGATCCTCATCACCTATCCATTGCCATGATTTTAAAAAAATACGTTCTTTAATCGCATCGAAAACAACCTGATCTTTGTAAAAAGACGCTGGAAGAGTTTCTGCTTTTGTTATATCCGGATTGATTCTAAACTTCATTAACTTTTAATTGTATATTTAAATTACACTAAATTTAGGTAATAATTAATTAACACATCCTAAATAATTTATGGCAGAAAATTCCGGACCTCAAAAAATTGGTTTAGTAACAGCGACTGCTTTGGTGGTTGGGAATATGATTGGTTCGGGCATATATGTGCTACCTGCTGCATTAGCTTCTTATGGTAGTATAAGTTTATTAGGTTGGGTGTTTACAGCTGCAGGCGCCTTATTTTTAGCTAAAATCTTTAGTAATTTTAGCAAGATTATAACAACGAAAAGTGGGGGCCCCTATGCATACTCAAGAGCTGGTTTCGGAGATTTTATAGGGTTTCTTGTGGCCTGGGGTTATTGGATATCTATTTGGATTACTAATGGAGCCATTGCTATAGCCATTGTTGGTGCACTCAGTTTCTTTTTTCCGGTACTGGAAGATACTCCGATATACTCAATAAGTTTAGGACTTGGATTTATATGGTTTTTTACCTGGACCAATTCACTAGGAATAAAGAAGTCTGGTGTGATACAAGTGGTTACAACTTTTTTAAAACTATTACCGCTATTTTTTGTAATCGCTTTTGGACTATTCTTTTTTGACATCGCGAATTTCCCTTCTTTCAATTTAACCGAGGGGAGTGATTTTTTCGCATTATCAGCTGTCGCAACATTGACTCTTTTTGCTTTTTTAGGATTAGAAAGTGCTACCATTCCTACTAACAATATGGAAAGCCCTGAGATTGTGACTCCAAAAGCAACGATGTTAGGAACCATAATAAGTACTACAATCTACATATTGGGAACCATTGTATTATTTGGAATTCTCCCTGTTGAAAAATTAAGGAATTCTGCGGCTCCTTTTGCAGAAGCCGCTCAATTGATAGGTGGTGATTATGCTGGATATTTTGTGGCAGGAGGTGCAGCTATTGCAGCAATTGGAGCTTTGAATGGTTGGATATTAATTATGGGGCAAATCCCGATGGCTTCTGCTCAAGACAATTTGTTTCCAAGAATTTTTAAAAAGGAAAATAAGAAAGGGTCGCCCATAATAGGTTTAATTATTGGAAGTTCGTTATCCTCTCTTATTATGTTAATGAATTTTACCGAAGGTCTGGTTACTCAATTCGAGTTCATGGTTTTGCTAACAACCCTTTGCTGTTTGGTGCCTTATTTGTTTACAGCAGCGGCCTATGCATTAGTCGTAATAGATAAAAAATTGTATGGAAAAAAACGGTTGTCTGCATTTGTGCTTTCAACGCTAGGTTTTGTCTATTCATTATGGGCTATTTATGGTTCGGGTAGTGAGACCGTTTTCTATGGTTTTCTTCTTTTAGTTCTAGGAATCCCCTTTTATCTTTTAATGAAATGGAATAATCGAAATAACACATGAAAAGTACACACCATTCTGAATTTCTAAAGGTCAAATCCCTATTTATTAAACCCGCAGCACTTGCTTTTGTATCAGACCATTTACTCAGTAAACAATGGAAAGATCTTAATTACTTGGAGAAGCCTAATTATCTTGAGGCCCTAAAAGAGTACACGACTTTCGAAAATTATTTAAAGAAGGATGCGGTTGATCTGAAATATTTTCCTGAGGATCTAAGTGTGTCTATTGATTCTATTTATTGTCGTGATGCGGCCATTGCGACTGATTTTGGGATGATAATCTGTAATATGGGAAAACCTGACAGGAATTTGGAACCTGTTGCGCAAAAGCAAGCATTTATAGCTGAGGGGATTCCCATTTTGGGAGAAATTGTTTCGCCAGGGACCTTGGAAGGTGGTGATGTGGCATGGTTGGATGAAGAAACCTTGGCAGTTGGACATACCTATAGAACGAATGTAGCGGGTATTGCGCAACTTAAAACTATACTTGAAGCTAAGGGTATTACAGTTATTGTTGCAGAAATGCCACATTATAAGGGTCCTTTAGATGTGTTTCACCTAATGTCTGTGTTAAGTCCGGTGGATAAAGATCTTGCGGTTGTTTATTCTCCTTTAATGCCTATAGCTTTTAGAAATGAACTAAAAAGAAGAGGTTTTGAACTTATTGAAGTTCCGGATGAAGAGTTTGAATCTATGGGGTGCAATGTATTGGCAATTGCTCCTCGAAAGTGTATGATGGTGAAGGGGAATCCAATAACAAAAAAACGCCTTGAAGCCGCCGGATGTGAAGTGTTTTGTTATGAAGGAAGAGAAATAAGTGTAAAAGGAGGTGGCGGACCAACCTGTCTCACAAGGCCGCTGGAGCGAATCAGCGCTAAGGATGATTAGAGTTTTAAGTAAAATTCTTTGACCAATGCAGTGTAGGGTTCTGTGTAATTGTGGCGAGAATTTTCTATAGTTAATCCTTCGATTATAGAGTTGCTTCTTGTGCGTTTAAAGGCAAGAAGACTTCGTTTTTCTTCTGCCGTAGGATTCCCTTTTACGCGGCATATCTTTATTGGAAACAAATCAGATTTGGCAGCAATTTTAATGAATTCTCTTTCTTCTTTCTTCGGAATAATCACAGAGAATATTCCTTTCTCAGAGAGTAAATGTGCAGCGCAAACGATGAGATGTTGAAACGGTAAGGCATCGCTAAACCGAGCAAGATCTCTAGCCGGATTATTGGTTTTGAAATCTTCCGAATAGAAGGGTGGGTTACTCACTATGAGGTCATATTTCTCCTCTATTTCACTAGCAAATTCTTGGACGGAAGCATGGTAACAGAACAAACGATCGCCCCAAGGAGAAGCTTCAAAATTCTCTAGGCTCTGTTCGTAAGCGGTTTCATCAATTTCAACGGCATCTATTGTGTGAGCCAGGGTTCGTTGAGCTAGTTGTAGGGCAATTATTCCTGTTCCTGAGCCTAAATCCAGAACGGAACTTGGTTGATGATCAATAGGAGCCCAAGCGCCTAACAGCACTCCATCGGTGCCAATTTTCATCGCGCAACGATCTTGCGCAATGGTAAATTCTTTGAATTGGAAAGGCTTTGACATTAGAGGTATAGTTCTATCAAGCCTTCAGGAGCTTCAATGAGTATTTTTTTCGAGTTACGATCTACTTTTTTAATGATGTCATCACTTATAGGAATCAGGACTTCTGTTCCTTGGTAATTTATTTCCAGTAGATGTTGCGCTGTTGCGTCATTTACCCCAGTTATTGTTCCTAAAGGGCCAAATTTTAAATCATCGACTTGGTAGGCAATGATTTCGTGATAGTAGAACTGATTACCCGAGAGTTTTGGTAAGAAATCCAAAGGAAGATATAATTCACTACCCATTAGAGAGTCGGCATCTGCCTCGCTATCTACTTCTTCAAATTTAATTCGTAAAAGTGAAGATTTATGAAGGGAAAGGGTCTCAATAAAAAATGGAATCAAATTTTTGTGTTTGTACACAAAAACAGATTCCATTTCTAAAAATTGTTGAGGTTCGTCAGTATCTAGCTTCACTAGTAACTCCCCCTTAAAACTGTATTTTTTAACGATTTTGCCAACGAAGAAACAATCCTTCTTTTGCATCACGTCAAGGTTTTATTCCTCTTCTTTTGAAGCGTCTGCTGTCGCTGCGGGAGCTTCTTCTCCTTCGGCAACAACTTCTTCAACTACTTCTGGAGCAGGTGTGTTTGCTGCAATACGTGCATCATTCACTGCTTTTTCAGCAGCTAAAGCTTCAGCTTTCGCTTTTGCTTGCGCATCTGCTAATTTACCTTCCTTGCTAGCAACGGTATTTGCTTTATTTTCTAACCAAGCGTTGAATTTCTCCTCTGCTTGCTCAGTTGTTAAAGCACCTTTGGCCACACCTCCTAAAAGGTGTTTTTTCATCATAACTCCTTTGTAAGATAGAATAGCTCTTGCTGTATCAGTTGGTTGAGCACCGTTTTGTAACCACTGAACAGAACCATCAACATCCAAGTTGATTTCTGCAGGGTTTACATTTGGATTGTAAGTCCCTAGTTTTTCTAGGTATTTACCATCTCTTTTCGAGCGAGCATCTGCCGCTACGATCCAGTAAAAAGGCTTCCCTTTTTTACCGTGTCTTTGTAATCTAATTTTTACTGGCATAGTAATTAATTTTTGAGGTACACGACCTCGGTTTTAATTTTTAAAAGTCCGCAAAGATAGTATTAATTTGCCTGAAAACTAGGTAGATTAAACTTTTATTTTATATTTGTTCCAACCTATTTATCCAAATCTAGACATGAGAAAACTAATTTTACTACTTTTCGTAGCAGTATTGGCGTTTTCTAGCTGTGAAAACACAGAAGATAACAGCCCAGCATTACAAGGACAACTCGACAGCACCTTCTTTAAGTCTGCCGATGTTAGAGCAGTGCGAAACGACGATGGATCTTACACTATTCGAGGTGTAAATGCCAGTGAAACACTAACCCTACAAATACGTAGAGCTGTCTTGGAGGAATATCCACTGGGTGGAGGATCTCCTAATTTTGCAACCTACGAAGATGCTAATGGGAATCTTTATGCAACTTCTGCTGCGCCTAGTAATTCTGGTGAAATTGTTTTAACAGATAGATGTCTGCAGTGTGGATGGCTTACAGGATCTTTTAATTTTCAGGCCGTGCAACAAGGTGTGGATACACTTACAGTAGATAAAGGTTTCTTTTTTGAGGTTTCCTTCTTAGATGGTGGTTTGCCTGGAGGAGAGCAGGTGCCAAATGATGGTGAAATGACTGCTAATGTGAATAACAGTTCTTGGGAAGCTGTTAATGTTACTGCCGTACAAACTGGGGGGAGCATTGTTGTTAGTGGTTTAAAGGATGATGCTGTTATCACGTTAACCATTCCTCAAGATGCTGCTTCGGGTAATTATGCGTTGCCTACGGAAGGATATGCTGCAACCTACACAAAGAATGGTGTTGTAGAAGAAGCAATAGGAGGTCTTATTTCTGTTAACTATAATCAGACGAATACAGGGTTAGGAAAAATATTCTTCAATTTTACAACAGAAAACTATACCATACAGAGTGGTGATACGGAGTTTGATTACCTGTAAAGAACTTATCATATATTTAGAAAAAGTCGAGCACTAGCTCGACTTTTTTTGTTTATAACTGATACGTTTTGTGAAGAACTTGATGTACAAGGGTAGCAGCTATTTCTTATTTTTACTTCGTTCCACAATATGGAATAGTACCTCACAAAACCCACAATAAGAAGGATGTATTTAATTTTTGATACTGAAACTACGGGGCTTCCAAAAAGTTGGAATGCTCCTATAACGGATACCGATAACTGGCCACGATGTATTCAGATCGCTTGGCAGATTCATGATGAATTAGGTCGCGTGTTGGAACATGAGGATTATTTGATTCAACCAGAGGGTTTCGACATTCCCTACGACAGTGAGCGTATACATGGAATTTCAACAGAATTAGCACAAGAAAAGGGGGTGCCACTTGCTGAAGCTGCTAAAAAGTTCCAAGAGGCCTTGATGAAATCAAAATTCGTGGTAGGTCAGAATGTTGGCTTCGATATTAATATCATGGGGTGTGAATTCTATCGCATGGAGATGGACAATCCCATCCCATCCATGCTCTTACTAGATACTTGTACAGAGACCACGGCTCAATTGTGTCAAATTCCAGGGGGTAGAGGAGGTAAGTTTAAGTTGCCTACACTAACCGAGTTACATCAATTTCTCTTTAATGCACCATTCGCAGAGGCGCACAATGCTACGGCCGATGTTGAGGCAACAACCCGTTGTTTTCTAGAATTGATTAGACGACAAATATATACTCTGGAATCGCTCGATGTACAACCGGATTATTTTGATCGTTTTTCTGAAGCAAATCCGCAGACTATTGAGCTTATTGGATTAAAGCATATCAACTTAAAGGCCGCTTCGGATAAGATTAGAAGGCAATTAGAGGCGGAAATAGAAACAGTTGAAATTTCTTCTGAGGAGTTAGACAAAAATATCGCCACCCTTCAGGATACTGCATTCGCTCATTTACATAATCATTCTCAATTTTCAATTTTGCAGTCTACCTCTTCGACAAAAGATTTGGTGTCGGCAGCCATAGCCAATAAGATGCCTGCTGTAGCCTTAACAGATAGTGGGAATATGATGGGAGCCTTCCATTTTACAAAGGCTGTAAATGATTACAATAAGTCGGCTAGGGTGACTTATGAGACAAAATTGGCAGAATACGAGGCCGTAGACGATACAGCCACAGATTTTGATGGCGTCGTTCCAGAGAAACCAGAACTCCCACAAGAATTAAAAGCAGTGGTAGGTTGTGAATTCTTCGTGTGTGAAAATCATACCAATAAAAATCAAAAGGATAATGGCTATCAGATAGTGATGTTAGCTAAAAATAAACAGGGCTATCACAATCTGGCGAAGATGGCTAGTATAGCCTATACGGAGGGGTTTTATTATGTCCCGAGAATAGATAAAAATGTAATATCGCAATATAAGGATGATATAATAGTTTTAACTGGAAGTTTGTATGGTGAAGTGCCGTCAAAAATCCTAAACATTGGTGAGAATCAAGCGGAAGAGGCATTGTTGTGGTGGAAAGAACAGTTTGGAGAAGATCTGTATATCGAAATCATGCGACATGATCAAGAGGATGAACGACGAGTGAATACTACCTTGCTAGAGTTTTCTAAGAAGCATGATGTGAAATTGGTCGCTTGTAATAATACCTATTACATTGATAAGGAAGACGCCAACGCGCACGATATTTTATTGTGTGTTAAAGACGGTGAGAAGCAAGGCACTCCAATTGGTCGTGGTAGAGGGTATCGTTATGGTTTGCCTAACCAAGAGTATTATTTCAAGAGCCAGGAAGAGATGAAACAACTCTTCAAGGATCTACCGGAAGCCATTAGTAATATCGCCGAAGTAGTTGAAAAAATTGAGCCATTTTCATTGGCTAGAGAGGTTTTACTGCCAAAATTTGATATTCCAGCCGAGTTTAAAGTGGCGGAAGATGAAACGGATGGAGGGAAGCGAGGTGAAAATAAATTTCTCAAACATCTCACCTTCGAGGGTGCTAAAAAAAGATATGGAGATCTTACTCCTGAAATAGAAGAGCGTCTCGATTTTGAGTTAGACGTTATTGAAAAAACCGGTTATCCTGGTTACTTCTTAATTACGGAAGATTTTATTCGAGAGGCCAGAAATATGGATGTTTCGGTGGGGCCAGGTCGTGGTTCTGCTGCTGGATCTGTAGTTGCCTATTGTCTATGGATTACAAACATAGATCCCATTAAGTACGATCTGCTTTTTGAGCGTTTCTTGAATCCGGATCGTGTGTCTATGCCCGATATCGATATTGATTTTGACGATGAAGGAAGAGGACGTGTTATGGACTATGTGATTGAGAAATATGGATCCAATCAGGTGGCGCAAATAATCACCTATGGTACCATGGCAGCCAAGTCGTCCATTCGTGATACAGCCAGAGTATTGGACCTACCCTTAAATGACGCAGACCGTATCGCTAAGCTAATTCCCAACATGACCAAGTTGAATAAGATATTTGGCATGGATGAGAAGACCTTACGAAGTAAGTTCAGAAGTGATGAACTACCCAAAGTAAATGAACTATTAAACCTAAGTGAAGGAAGTGATCTTGAGGCCGAAACCATTAATCAGGCAAAAATGCTGGAAGGGTCGGTTCGAAACACGGGAATTCACGCTTGTGGTGTTATTATTACACCCGATGATATTACCAATTTTGTCCCCGTAGCAACTGCTAAGGATAGTGATCTCTATGTGACACAGTTTGATAACTCGGTGGTGGAGAGTGCAGGTTTGTTGAAGATGGATTTCCTGGGATTAAAGACGTTAACTTTAATCAAGGATACTGTAAAAATTGTAAAGCACAAACATGGTGTTGAATTAGATCCCGATAATTTTCCACTGGATGATGAGAAGACCTATGAGTTGTTTCAACGAGGAGAGACCGTCGGGATTTTTCAGTATGAAAGTCCGGGAATGCAAAAACATATGAAGGATTTAAAACCTACTGTGTTTGCCGATCTCATTGCTATGAATGCTTTGTATCGTCCAGGACCTATGGAGTATATCCCTAGTTTTATTAGAAGAAAACACGGGGAAGAGGAAATTAGCTATGACCTTCCAGCTATGGAGGAATACCTTGACGAGACCTATGGAATTACCGTTTATCAGGAGCAAGTGATGCTCTTGTCGCAAAAGTTGGCCGATTTTACCAAGGGTGAGGCGGATGTACTGCGAAAGGCGATGGGTAAAAAGCAGAAGGCGGTGCTCGATAAGATGAAGCCAAAGTTTATTGCGCAGGCCGAAAAGAATGATCATCCCGCTGAGGTATTAGAAAAGATTTGGAAGGACTGGGAAGCCTTTGCTAGTTATGCCTTTAATAAATCTCACTCCACTTGTTATGCGTGGATTGCGTATCAAACGGCCTATTTAAAAGCGCATTATCCAGCTGAATATATGGCCGCCGTTTTGTCCAATAATATGAGCGACATTAAGCAGGTTACCTTCTTTATGGAAGAATGTCGAAGAATGGGGTTAGACGTATTAGGGCCAGATGTAAATGAATCCTTTTATAAGTTCACGGTGAACGATCAGGGAGCGGTCCGCTTTGGAATGGGAGCCATAAAAGGAGTAGGAGGAAATGCCGTTGCAACCATTGTTGAGCATAGAAATGAAGGAAAGTATAAGTCAATATTCGATTTAGCCAAACGTATCGATTTGCGAGCTGCTAATAAAAAAGCGTTTGAGAATTTAGTGCTCGCGGGAGGCTTTGATAGTTTTGAAACCCATAGAGCTCAATATATGCACGATATAGGCGATGGTGTTCTGTTTTTTGAAAAGGTGTTGAAGTATGCAGCAAAGTTTCAAGAGAGCCAGAATTCTTCTCAAGTTAGTCTATTTGGAGAGGCAAGCGAAGTACAAATTCCGGAGCCAGAAGTGCCACCTTGTGAAGAATGGGGAACCATGAAAAAATTGAAACAAGAGAAAGAGGTTGTGGGGATTTATATTAGCGGACATCCCCTGGATGATTTTAAAACAGAGGTGGATAATTTCTGTAATGTGAAGGTGGCTGATTTTTATGAAATGGAAAAGTTTGTAAATAGGGAGGTTTGTTTTGGAGGCATAGTTAGTGACGTACAGCACCGAGAAAGTAAACAAGGAAAAGGATGGGCAATTTTTACCGTAGAAGATTATGAGGATAGTTTTGAGTTCAAAATTTTTGGTGAGGAATATTTAAAATGGCGCCATTTCTTAGTGCCTAATTCATTTGTCTATGGGAGAGTTTATGTGAAAGAAGGATGGGTGAATAGAGATACAGGCAAAAAAGGGGATCCAAGAATGCAGTATAATCATTTTATGATGTTGCATGATGTCATGGAGCAGCAAGCCAAGAAATTGACAATACACATGCCTATTACCGACTTAGCCGAAAAGCGTATCGCATTATTAAAAGAACTGTTTGAGACGCATAAGGGGGAAAAGCAAGTGCATTTTACAATGTATGACGTTGAGGAAAAGGTGAAATTGAATATGCCTAGCAGAAAAACAAAGATTGCCATTAGTAAGGAATTGCTTGATGAATTGAGTGCTAAGGAGGTAGTGTATAAACTGAATTAAGTTCAGCCAGGGATGGCAGCGGCATCCTCTTACTTTTGCTGAGCTTGTCGAAGTGGCTTTCGAAGTTAAGTATGAGATAGAGCGAACAGCCCGGTGCTCCGGAGACTCGACGGAGGAGTAGGCTGCATAAATAAAATCAATCTGTCAATTAGTCAAGTCTATACTAGCGGTGTAAGGTTTGGTATAAAATTTGACTACTTTTGCATAACAATTAAAATTTAAAAAAATGGCTTTAGAAATAACAGACGCAACATTTGAAGAAACTGTATTAAAGAGTGACAAACCTGTATTAGTAGACTTTTGGGCTGCTTGGTGTGGACCATGCCGTATGGTAGGACCTGTAATCGATGAGATTAGTAATGATTATGAAGGGAAAGCAGTAGTAGGGAAGGTAGATGTAGATGCTAACCAAGAGTTTGCGGCGAAATATGGTGTGCGTAATATTCCAACAGTATTGGTGTTTAACAACGGTGAGTTGGTAGGACGTCAAGTTGGAGTGGCTCCAAAGAATGTTTATGCAGAAGCAATAGATTCTTTATTAAACTAAGAGACAAAAATTAAGTTGGGAAAAGGCTTGGCGTAGTGCTGAGCCTTTTTTATTTTTAGTATTATTTATAAATCGCTCACTTGACTTGAGCAGATACTGTAATGACAATGGAAAAAAAGCAAAAAGTACAAGATAAAATAGACAATCAACAGTTAGAAGATCGTACCATTTTTATATGGGGTATGGTGGATGACCGCAGCGCAAAGCATGTTGTAGATAGATTGTTGTATTTGGATTCATTAAATCACGATGAAATTAAATTTTACATAAATAGCCCTGGAGGATATGTTACCTCGGGATTCTCTATGTACGATACTATCAAACAAATAAAGAGTCCAGTTTCTACGATTTGTACTGGCTTGGCTGCTTCCATGGGGAGTTTGTTGTTGTCGGCTGGTGAAAAAGGACGTCGTTTTATTCAACCTCATGCTAGAGTAATGATTCACCAACCAAGTGGAGGTGCTAGAGGGCAAGCAAGTGATATTGAAATTACAGCTCAGGAAATTGTAAAAACAAAAGAATTGAGTGCACATATTTTAGCAGATAATTGCGGACAGACTTTCGAGAAAGTCATGAAGGATTTTAATCGTGATCACTGGATGGGTGCCGAAGAAAGTGTTGCCTACGGAATTGTTGATGGAATAGCAAAATAAAAATGTCTTCTTTGGCCATTGTATTAAATGATGGAATCAATAGAGAAAGTGCAATTGTTTCATGAATATAGATAAGGAAATAAATGAGATTACTGGATTTAAAAATCTAGAATTACTGGCAACACAAGTTGTAGAGGGTTTTATTTCTGGACTCCACAAAAGCCCGTTCCATGGATTCTCTGCAGAATTTGCGGAACACAAAATTTATAATGATGGGGAGAGTACTAAGCATATAGATTGGAAGCTCTATGCCAAAACAGATAAATTGTATACAAAGCGGTACGAGGAAGAAACGAATCTTCGATGTCATTTAATTGTTGACAATAGTAGTTCGATGCATTACCCGACTATAAAGCAACAATCCATTACTACGCTCAATAAAATCGGATTTTCTGCTTTAGCAGGTGCCGCTATTATGAATCTCCTGAAGCGGCAACGTGATGCGGTTGGGATGAGTATTTATAGTGACGGATATGACTTTTATTCTTCGGAAAAAGGAAGCGAAAGGCATCATCAGATGTTATTAAGTAATTTGAATAATGCTATATCACGATCAAATGAAGATATTACTACCAATACCTATACGCATTTGCATCTTATTGCCGAGAAGTTAAAACGCCGATCCTTGGTGTTTTTATTCACGGACATGTTTCAAACTGAAACAGAAGAGACCAAGTTGTTTGAGGCTTTGCAGCATTTGAAATACAATAAACATGAGGTTGTGTTATTTCATACTTTTGATGGGAATACTGAATTAGAATTCGATTTTAACAATAGACCCAAGCGCTTTGTCGATGTAGAAACCGGAGAGATAATTAATTTGTATGCGGACAATATCAAAGAGGCCTATAAACAAGCTGTTGCCGATTATTTTAATTCTATAGAACTTAAGTGTGGGCAGTATAGGATTAAGTACGTTAAGGCTGACATTAATGAAGGTTTCAATAAGATATTGACTACTTATTTGGTCGAACGACAGAAGTTTGGATAAAAGTTGATTTTTTTCGTAAAAATGTTTGTGGATATAGAATGTAGTTTTATATTTGCACTCGCTTCTAAGTACAGAAGCAAAGACAAGCTTTTAAAGTCTTTAAAATAGTAGCACGGTCTGGTAGTTCAGTTGGTTAGAATACCTGCCTGTCACGCAGGGGGTCGCGAGTTCGAGTCTCGTCCAGACCGCAATTAAAATGTTGTGTTGTGACACAGAAATGTGTTACGTGGTTTAGAAATAGACCAATGAAGAGCTTATCCTATTGGATGGGCTTTTTTTGTTTAAGACAAAGATTAATCAATGGCCTACAACTTCTATTCATCACTATTCCCTGCCGTTGAACTTCATAACTTAAAATTGGTTGTCACCTTTGTTCGTTCTTCCATATTCTTGTCAATTGAGTCTAAGTTGTATTTACTATCTTGTATCCTCCGAATCAATACTCTTTCATATGAAAACTACTGCAGTTCATCTTAGAACTATCTCTCTACTATTCACGATTCTCATTTTGTTGCAAGGTTGTACAGTGTATAAGGGTAATGTAACCTTGGATCAGGCCGTTACTTGGGAGAAGAAAGTCAAAGTTATGAGTTCGGATAGTGAGGAGCCATATCATTTCGAACACATTAAATTGAGAGATGGTAAGTACGTGGGTATTCCAAAAAGGTATAGCCAGTCATCTGAAGTAATTTTGAACCCTTTAAATATTACTGAAATAAAAGAGCATGATAAAACCCTATCAACCCTTATTAGTTTTTCTCCGTTATTCATAAT
>JAHZIZ010000197.1 GCA_022601215.1 Bacteroidota bacterium | reverse complement strand
GATCTCCCTTTCTGCGCATCATTAACTTTCATAGCATGTCCAAATGTAGCGGAGGTTGTAAGCATATCCCCTACATTGACGGGGCCAAGATCTGCGTCTACCCAACAATAAACCTTCCCCATCATCGCAACAGGTTGTCTGTTATCTACACCTTCTTGCTTATCCATGATAATTCCAGGTTTATAGCTTCCTGCTCCAGAAATCACACCAACGGCACTGGTATCGTAATTTTGATCACATGGGCGTAACTTCCCATTACTATCCAAAACCATAACGTGCCCCGGTTCCGCTTCCGTTTCTTCCATAATATCGAAGTCCTCAGCAAAGTCGGCATTACTCAGTAAAATATCTCCCGTATCCCCATTGAGATGAATGGTACGATCTCCACTTCCGTTAAGCACTTCAATATCACCTTCGTTGCCATTGGCTCCAACGCGCAGCCAAGCGTTATTACCATCCATATGAAACACACTTCTTCCTCCTTGATCTATTACCTCGATATCCCCTTCATTTCCACTAGAGCCCACTTTTAGATTGGCGTGTTCTCCATTCATGTGAAACACCGTTCTTCCAGAATTATCCTGTACTTGTATATCTCCTTCATTTCCCTCTGTTCCTACTCGTACCACAGCATATTGACCATCCAAATGAATTGCGTTTCTACCGTTATTATCTTGAATTTCTAAGTCCCCTTCGTTACCAGTAGCTCCAATTTTTAGCCAAGCGTTATTACTGTTAAAATGAAAAGCCTGTCTACCCTCCCCATCATAAACTTCAATATCTCCTTCATTACCTTCAACCCCTACGCGAAGAGCGGCGTATTCTCCATTGATATGAATGGCATTACGTCCTTGATTGTCCAAAACTGCAACATCGCCTTCATTTCCAGTTGTGCCGACTTGTAACCACGCATTGTTTCCATTAAAATGAAGTGCTCTACGTCCTTCCCCATCCTGAACTTCAATATCCCCCTCATTGCCTGTGGTTCCCACCTTGAGCCAAGCATTATTACCGTCGAAATGAAAAGCTCTACGGCCTTCATTATCCTGTATTTCGATATCACCCTCGTTGCCTTCAGTTCCTATCCGAAGCCAAGCGGTTTCTCCATTAAAATGCAAGGCATTGTTTCCAGATACATCTTTAATATATAAATCTCCCTCATTGCCATCAGCTCCAATAGAAACATTTGCGGTACTACCATTTACGTTAAAAACGAGCCGATCAAGACCATCTTTAACTTGCAAATCCCCTTCATTTCCTGTTGCACCAATAGATACTAAGGCATTCCCTGCGTTCAGTTCAATGGCATCCACATCTGCACTATTCTTTATAAAAATCTTTCCATTTTGTCCATTTCCACCGAGTTCCATGGTTCCATTAGCCGCAGTTATCTCGGCAATGGTGTCTCCATTTACATCGGTAATAGTTAAGGATCCCTCTTGTCTTCCGTTTCCTATTTGGACATTTCCGGTTAGGGCATCTAAGGTGATGACAATCACACCGTCTTTCTCATCTTTAAGAATGTCTACTTTTTCAAAAAATTGTTCTGCCATGATCTATTCATTTAAGTTGTGGTTTATTAAAATTTTTATGTAAACAACTACTTTACAAACATTTACATGTTCAAAAGTATTCACAACCAAAAGATTTAACTAAGGAATACGCTCTACTTTGACACGGGGAAAACCCCTTTTATAAAACATCGTTAGAAATGTGCCATCAATGCAAACACATCCATAATCAATGCAATACCCATATGGACAATAACCCCTCCCCAAATAGATTTAGTTTTATAAGTGATCATACCTAATAAATATCCGCCAAAGAAAGAACCTATGCATTCCCCTAACGGTTTTCCAAAGTGAAAAGAACAATATAGAACGGCAGCCAACAGGACCGCTCGTTTATCAAAAAATTGTATTAGACCTAAAACTAACAACCCTCTAAATACCCATTCTACAGTAATAAAATTCAATAAATAAAAAGGCTCATAGGCTATAAAATAACTTAAATAGTGCTCCGACTTAAAACCTTTTATTCTCAAACGTGGATATGATTCGATAAAATCGGGGTGTAGGGAAGCAAAATAAAGAACTGGAATAAAAATAGCCAGTAACAATAGATAAAGACGTAACTCTTTGACAAAATTAAATAATCCGAAACCTTTGTACCTTCCCCATCCCAGTAGGCCTAAGACTAGGATGATGGTTACTATAAAGAAAATCGTTTCATTGAGTTGAGCTACAAGTTTCCGATTGAAATATTGATGCGAACTCCATCGAGAAATAGTAGTTGTATTTATTATTTGAAAATTTATTTCAGAACTGATAAAGGTTAAAGTCAGTCCTAAAAAGACATAAAACTTCCATTGCGTAATTCCTTTGGCGACGACTGGGTGCTTATACATAAGGAATACAGCGGTAAGATAAATAAAAGCATAAAACCAAAAAATCTTAATAAAACCTATAGTTCGAGTACTGCTAACATCTAAATAGCTATCCTCAAAATCTAAGGAATAGTTAAAAATGATCAATACCACGGTAAAAAGAGTGACCCCAACATAACTCTTGACGTTAAAATCATCATTAATGAAGTCTTTGAAATAAAGAAGTGTGTTTCTCAACATGGATCATTAAATTTCAAATACCTTCCCGTCTTCGGCTAGTTCCACATTTTCAAAAATTTCTTGAGCCTCCATTTTAAAAGCTTGCAAATGCTGATAGCGCCCAGAATAGTGTCCTAAAATCAATTGCCCTACTTGGGCTTTCTTTGCTATAGCAGCAGCTTCTTTAGCGGTACTATGCATTGTTTTCTCCGCTAAGTCATGGTCCTTATCTAAAAATGTGGATTCGTGATACAGTGTGGTGGCACCCGCTACTTGGGCAACCAGAGTTGGATAATACGCAGTATCACTACAATAGGCGTAGCTTTTTGGTGGCGGAGGATCAAAAGTAATGTCCTCGTTAGGAATAGTTTTTCCATCCTTAGTAGTTGCATCTGCCCCTTGTTTAATCTTTCTATAATAACTCATTTCTACATTTAAAGAACGAGCTTTATCAACATCAAGTCCCCTTTCTGCAGGCTTCTCTTGAAACAAGAATCCATTAGTGTAAATTCGATGGTTTAAAGGAACGGTCGTCACAGTTAGTTTATCATCTTCAAATAAAAGTTGCGGTTGATCCGAATTTAGTTCGTGGAAATAGAGTCCGTAGTTCGTGTAGCTTTTCCCTAATTTTAGCTGAAGTAATACTGCCTCCTTAATACCTTTTGGCCCATATATATGCAAATCGGCTTCCCTTCCCAACAATCGAAAGGTGGAAATAAGTCCTACCAAACCAAAAAAATGATCTCCATGCAGATGGGATATGAAAATATGTTTGATGCGAGCAAATTTCACCTTAAAACGACGTAATTGAACCTGAGTACCTTCGGCACAATCAATAAGAAAAAGATGGCCTTTCACCTCTAGCACTTGAGCTGTAGGATGCGCATCCCAACGTGGAGTAGCGGAGTGACAGCCTAAGATGGTGAGTTTCATATAACGTAAAATTAAGAAAAATGGCGACGAAGGAGGAGTTTACTTTTAGAACCCCAAATCTCGTTCTATCTCTTCCATTTCGATGATATCTTCAGCTTCTTGCAAAGTAGGAACTACAATCATTTCCATAGGTACTTCATCCACATCAATGGCCGTGTTTACAATGACAAAAGAAAGCTTACTACTACGGTGGTACGTAGATATTTTCAAATAATTTAGTAATTCATCCAAGGTAATCTTATCAAAGGATAGTAAATCAATTATTAGATGATCATTTTCAAATTTCTTCGGAATTATATGTTCTAAATAGCTAGCGAAACCCTCTAAATCATCTCTATCATCTGCTAGTACAGTAAATTTATCTTGCGCACTAATCTTCATAATTCTTTATTTTTGAAGCCAATAAGTATAATACCGCCATTCTAATTGCGACTCCATTCTGCACCTGATCTAATATAATCGCCTGGGAACTATCCGCTACCTCAGTAGTAATTTCGACACCCCTATTAATTGGACCTGGATGCATTACTACAATCTCTTTATCTAAGCTTTCTAACAACTCCATGTTCACTCCAAACTGTTGTGTATACTCTCGCGTAGACGGGAAATAACTAATATCCATACGCTCGTTTTGCACTCGGAGCATATTGGCTACGTCACACCAATTGAGCGCCTTACGTAAATTCGTTTCTACTTCAACGCCTAGTTTATCTATATATTTAGGAATAAGAGTTTTAGGGCCACATACTTTAACTGTTGCTCCAAGTTTCTGTAAGGCAAATATATTGCTTAGCGCTACACGTGAATGCAAGATATCACCTACAATGACCACCTTTTTCCCGGCTACATCACCCAAACGTTCACGAATAGAATATGTATCTAATAAAGCCTGAGTTGGATGTTCATGCGCCCCGTCTCCAGCATTCACTATACTAGCTCCAATATGTTTGGAAAGAAAAACTCCAGCTCCGGGATTTGGATGGCGCATCACCACCATATCCACTTTCATGGACAGAATGTTATTCACTGTATCTATAAGTGTTTCTCCCTTTTTCACAGAGGAAGAAGCTGCAGAAAAGTTTACTACATCTGCCGAAAGGCGTTTTTCAGCAATTTCGAAGGAAAGTCGGGTACGTGTACTGTTTTCAAAAAACAAGTTCGCGATTGTAATATCACGAAGGGAAGGGACTTTTTTAATGGGACGGTTTATCACCTCTTTGAAATGATCGGCCGTTTCGAAAATGAGTTGTATATCACTCTCGGTGATGTATTTAATTCCTAACAAGTGATTGACACTTAGTTCCTTCATAAATCTTTATTCATTTTTTAGCCTCCTCGAAGAGGAGATATAGAGAGTTCTGCACCCCACTAACCCTGTATAACAAGGATTTACTATTTATTTACTAAGTACACCGCGTCTTCTCCCTCATTCTCTTGCCAGCATACTTTTACTTTTTCTTCACCTATTGCATCTACTTGTCGACCTCGATAATCGGGCTGGATAGGTAAATGCCTACTAAATCTTCTATCGATTAAGGTGAGTAGCTCTATCTCTAAAGGTCTTCCAAAACTCTGAATAGCTGTTAACGCCGAACGAATACTACGGCCTGTATATAAAACATCGTCAATAAAGACCACTTTTTTGTCTTCTACTATAAAATCTATCTGTGTTGTATTTGCTTCAAGCGTATGTCCTCCTCGTCTGAAATCGTCACGGTAGAAAGTAATATCCAAATGACCTAATTGTACGTTTCTAATCTTATAATCCGACTCCAGCAATTGCTTTAGTCGTTGAGCCAAAAAGATACCTCTTGGTTGAATACCAATAAGAACAGTGTTTTCGAACGTATCGTGATTTTCTATTAATTGACAAGCCAAGCGATGAAGTGCAATGTGTACTTCGGTTGCGTTTAATAACACTTTTTGGCTCATAGAAGGTCTGAATGTTTATTCAGGGTGTAAAATTACGAGTTTTATTTTAAATTTTGATTCAAAATGATCAAAGTCTGATAAATATACATCTACCAGACTCTGAAACTAACAATTAAACACACTATTATTTTTTAATTACAATCTTATTATACAGGTTAGAATCACCCTCAAATGAAATCATTACAACGTAGGCACCGTTAGCCAAATGCTCTATATTTACTGTAGATGTTTCCGAAGTTTCTAGCTCAGAAAGCAACCTCCCATCTAAAGAATAAACAGAAACCGTCTCTAAAACAGCTCCTCTATTATTGGAGATTGTCAACAATCCTTGAGAAGGATTAGGATATATGGAAACCTCATTCAAATTCGATTCAAAGTCATTTGCCGCCAGTACATCACAATTATCCATTAAAGCCTGTACAGCATTGTTTACATTTAACCTACCCCCTGTTGTTGTTATTCCTTCAAGAGATTCATTAGGGTCAACTCCTTCTAAAATATAGTCCCGAACCATGGCCGCTGCTCCAGCCGGATCGCTAATTGCTAGATCAGCAAAGCTTTGGCAAGGTGCAGAATAAAGTAGTGCTATCGTT